>NZ_SMKJ01000395.1:0-4869 GCF_004348615.1 Micromonospora sp. KC207 | reverse complement strand
CGGCAGGTAGTAGTAGAGCTGCCGCTCGATCCGGCCGCAGCCCATCGCCGCCCAGTCGCACTGGGTCACCAGCGAGGTGTTGCCGCCCTCGAAGCGCAGGTGGTAGTCCACCCGGACGGTGCTCAGGTCGAGCGGCTGCGTGCCGGTGTTGACGACCTGCGCGACGAACTGGACCTGGTTGTCCGTCGGCGACCAGTCGAGGTTGAGGTAGCTGACCTTCGCCCGGCCGTAGGCGGTGCGCAGGGCGGTGGCCGCCGACGTGTCCGAGTATCCGCCGATGGTGTACGCCTGGATCGCGATCCGGTACTCGGTGCCCGGCGGCAGGTCGGTCAGGGTGATCGAGGGCGTCTGTGTGCTGCCCAGACCCCGGTACGTGTTGGGGCCCAGCGGCACCAGCACCTGGTACGTGATGGGTTCCGTGCCGCCCGGCTCGCCCACCCAGGCCGATGGCGCCCAGGTGAGGGTGAGCTGGTGCGGCTCGTTGGCCACGACGACGGGCGCGCCGGGCGTGGTGAGGGCCGGGCCGTCATCGGCCCGGGCGGCGGTGACGGCGAGCAGGCTCAGTAGGGCGGCGACGGCGGCTGTGGCGGTGACGCGGCGGGCACGCATGGAAGGCAGCGTAGACGTCGAACAATGTCGATGGGTATGGATGTCCGGCCTGATGTTGCCGCCCGACCGTGCAGGGTCCTGGCTCAAGGGCGGCGGGACCGCGGCGAACCTTGGGTCATCATCGCATCACCATCAGTCAAGGCGGTGAACCGTCGATGGCCACCTCTCGTACCCATGGCCGTGAACACGACGGAGCTGCGAGCGGGGCCGACAGTCACGGTGGCGGGAACGATCCAGGAGGTGAGCGCCGACCTCGGGCCCTCCTGGGCGGCGACCGTCGCCGCCGTTGACCGGGCCGCCGCCAACTTTCTGGACACCGTGAGTGATCGCCTGCCCGGGCTGCTCGGCGGGCGGGAGCACACAGTGGTCTTCGCCGCGCTGGGCCGGCTGGCCGGTGGCGTAGACGACGCGTCCGGGCGGGCCGCGGCGCTGGCGGTCCTGGCCCGGGCCCACCGCCGCGTCGGCCTGCTGCCGCAGCACGCCGACGTGCTCGGCGACGCGCTGCTCGCCACCGTCGCCCGGGAGAACCGGGCACACTGGGCGAGCGCCCTCGCCGCCGACTGGGAGCGCGGGTTCCGGCGGGCGGTCACCGCCGTGCGCCGGGCCGCCGCCCGGGTCGGCGACGGGCCGGCGTGGTGGCCCGCCGAGGTGGTCGCCCGCGACCCGGCCGCCGACGGCGTCGCCGTGCTCACCGTACGCCCGCGGCGACCGCTGCCGTACCGGCCGGGGCAGGCGGTGCCCGTCTGCACCCCGCGCCGTCCCGGCGTCTGGCGGTGGTACTCCCCGGCGAACGCGCCCCGCCCCGACGGCACCGTCGAGCTGCACGTGCGCGCCGTCGCCGCAGGCGCCGTCTCCGGCACCCTCGTCGGCGAGGTACGCCCCGGTGAGTCGCTCCTGCTCGGCCCGCCCTGCGGGATCAGCCTGCTGCTCGACCCCAGTCCCTGGCACGACCTGCTGCTCGTCGCCGGCGGCACCGGGCTCGCGCCGCTGCGCGCCCTCGTCGAGCAGCTCGCCGCCGCCCCGGACGGCCGGCGGGTGACCCTGGTCGCCGGGGCCCGCACCCCGGCAGCCCTGTACGACCGGGCCACCCTAAGGGAGTTGGAGGCCGCCCACGAGTGGCTGACCGTGGTGCCCGCGTACTCCCACGACCCGGCGGCCGGCGCGGCCGAGCAGGGCGACGCGCTCACCGTCGCCCTGCGTCACCACACGGCCGATCAGGAGGTCCACCTGTGCGGGCCGCCGCCGATGGTGGCCGGGGCGCGGCTGCGGCTGCTCGCCGCCGGGGTGCCCGCCGACCGCATCCACCTGCCGGACAACTTCGACCGGTGACGGAAACGGCCGCTCCGGCGCACCGTGCTCAGGCGGGCACGTAGTCGAAGGTGTCCGGGTGCGGGCCCTGTCGGCCCGCCTCGCCCCGGTCAAGGACGGTGATCCGGTCCATCGTCGCGTCGTCCAGCTCGAAGTCGAAGATCTGGAAGTTCTCCGCCATCCGCTCCGGGTTGACCGACTTGGGGAAGACGATGTCGCCGCGCTGCACGTGCCAGCGCAGCACCACCTGGGACACGGTCCGACCGAGCTGTTCGGCGATGTCGATCAGGGTCGGGTCGTCGAGCACCTTGCCCTGGGCGATCGGCGACCACGCCTCGGTGAGGATGTTGTGCCTGTGGCCGTACGCGCGCACCTCCTCGTTGCCGAGGTACGGGTGCACCTCGATCTGGTTGACCGCCGGGACCACGTCCGCCTCGGCGGCCAGCCGCTCCAGGTGCGGCACCTGGAAGTTCGACACGCCGATCGAGCGGGCCCGGCCGTCGCGGCGGAACTCCTCCAGCACCTTCCAGGTGGAGACGAAGTCGCCGTCGTAGCGGGTGGGCAGCGGCCAGTGGATCAGGAACAGGTCGATGTGGTCCATGTTCAGCGCCGCCAACGTGGCGTCGAACGCCCGACGGGCGTCGTCCGGGCGGTGGAAGCTGTTGTTCAGCTTGCTGGTGACGAAGACGTCGTCCCGGTCCAGGCCAGAGTCGCGCACCGCCTGGCCGACCTCGGCCTCGTTGCCGTACATCTCGGCGGTGTCGATGTGCCGGTAGCCGATCTCCAGGGCCCGGCCGACGGCCTCGGCGGTGTCCTGCGGCGGGATCAGGTACACCCCGAAGCCGAGCTGGGGGATGGTGTTGCCGTCGTTGAGCGCAATGTCGGGAACCGTGTTCGCCATCTCGGCAGTCTCTCCCATCGTCAGGGGCCCGTGGGCGCGCGGAGGCCGCGCGACCGGGCCGTGCCACCCGGCTGTCCTACCCCAGCCTGTCGGTTCCGCGCGGTCCGGGTCGGGTGATCTCGACAACCGGGCGGCCCGGGGCGCGGGTCAGCCCCAGATGGCGGTGGCCCACTCCGGGTGGTCGACGAACGGGTTGCGGTTGCCCTGCCAGCGTTCGTAGATGCGCTGGTTGCGGCGCTGCTCGAAGGCGTCCGGCGGGTCGGCCCGGTTCCAGGCGAGCAGCACCGACAGCCTGCCCAGGTACGGGGACGTGCCGTTGGAGACGGAGTGGTTCATCTCCAGGTTCGGCCAGCCGTCGTCGCCCTCGTACCGGATCGCCATGTACATGATCATGCGGGCGACGTCGCCCTTGACCGCGTTGCGCGGCTCGAACGAGTCGGCGTCGGTGTAGCAGCCGGGGGCCTCCGGGACGGCGCTGCCACCGGTGTCGAAGTCCTTGTTCCCGCGCGTCGAGTTCACCGAGACGTCCTCGGGGCGCAGGTGGTGCACGTCGGTGCCGGGCCCGGTGGCGGTGCCGAAGTCGCCGTGCGACTTGGCCCAGACGTGCTCGCGGTTCCAGTCGTCCGCGCCGCCGCCGGTGCTGGTCTTGCTCTGCGAGCGGCCGGTGTAGAGCAACAGGACGTTGTTGGCGTTGGCCGGGTCCTGGTCGGTGTCCTTCAACGCCTCCCACACCTGGTCGTAGCTGAGCTTCGTCTGCGTCCTGATGATGGCGTGCAGGGAGCTGCGCAGCGCGGTCCCGGTCTTGCCGATCGCGCTGGCGTAGTACGTCGAGTCGTACGGCCCGCCGCCGGTCGGGCTGGGCGCCGCGGTGGGCGGGGCCGTCGGCGTCGGGCTCGGGGTGCCGCCGCCGAGGCTCATCGTGGTCGGGCTCTTCAGCCCGCCGTGACTGAAGTACGCGGTCAGCGTCCCGGTGGTGGTGATCTGCTTGCCGCGCAGCCCCGGGTTGGTCAGCAGCCCGAAGGTGCTCCGGTACGCGGTCGTCACCTGGACGTAGAGCATCCTGCTCGTGCCGGTCTCGGCGGCGGTGTCGGCGATGGCGATTGCCGTGTCCGCCGTGTAGCCGGAGGTGATCACCGTGGTCGCCGCCGTCGGCTGGCCGATGACGTACCCGGTGACGGTGGCCGTGCGGCCGTCCTGGGCGGCCAGCGCCTGGGCCACGGTCAGCGTGGTCGTCGCCGAAGCGGAGGTGCTCGACACGACGGGTGCCACCAGTGTGACGACCAGTGCGAACGCCGTGATCAACCGCCCGGACCGCGAGCGGGTGACGCCCTTTGTATCCATGGTCAGCGATGTTAGCGGCGCGGGTGTGAACACCGGGAGAGCGCCGGGGAACTTTACGGGGGTGAAACCACCCGTGCCCGGAGCGGCTGCGCAAGGGCCGCTTCGACGGGGTGCGGGCGCTGTCGACGGAGGATCTGCCGAACCGCCTGCCGCGATTGAACTCATCGCCCCCGTGCGCCGTACCACTGCGCGAGGATGTGGTGCGGCGGGTCGGCCGCACTGCTGCCGAGCTGCGGGAGGCCTGCCGTGCGAGTTGGTGAGCAGTCGACGGATCCCATCGACCAAGTGCTGGGTGAGGTGCCGGTCCCGGCATCCCTGACACCCGAGGACGTCCGGCTCGCGGTCCGGGCGGTGGTGGTGCACACCGCCGAGGAGTGGCCGTCGGGGCCGCTGTGCCGCAACGACGGCGCGTCGTACCCCTGCCGGCTGCACCGGTGGGGCCGGCGGGTGCTGGAGGCCCACGGCCTCAACGGGCGTCAGATCGACGCCCTGATCCGGCACGGCAACCCGTTCGTACACGTGCCGTTCCCGTTCACGGCGACCGGTCCGTCGCGCGCCGACCGGCCCGCCGCCCCTGCGGCGCGCACGCAGGCCGGTCGGATGCCGACACCCCCCGGTCGGGTTCCCACACCCCCCGGTCGGGTCCCCAACCCCGTCGGGCGGCCGGTGATCCGGCCCGGCAATTCCGGCCGGCCGGTGGTGTCCACCAC
>NZ_SMKJ01000394.1:0-4870 GCF_004348615.1 Micromonospora sp. KC207 | reverse complement strand
CATGTTCGAGAACGCTTTCGCGCCGCACTACAACTTCGGCTACGGCTCGGCGGTCGCCTGGCTGCTGTTCGCCCTGATCGCGATCGTCGCGGCGATCAACGTCGTGGTTCTGCGCCGGCTCGGCGGCCCGCCGCAACGCCTCGTCGAGACGCTCCTCGTCCAGCCCCGGGGTGTCGAACGGGTCGCGGCGTCGGCGGTGCGGCAGGGCGAGCCGGGCTGCGACCCGGACGTCCTCGGCGGTCACCACCGTCCGGTCCTGCCAGGCGGCGTGCGCCAGCGCGGCGCGGGCGGTGACGATGTCGGCGCGCATCCCGTCCACGTCGAACGCGGCGCAGACCTCGGCGATCTGGCGCAGCGCGGCATCGGGCAGCAGCACCCGGTCGAGCCGGTCGCGGGCCGCGGCGACCCGCTGGGCCACCCGCGCGTCGGCGTCGGCCCAGCGGGCGGCGAACCCGGCCGGGTCGGCGTCGGCGGCGAGCCGGCGGCGCACCACCTCCACCCGGACGGCGGGGTCGCGGCTGGCGGTCACCGCCACGGTGAGGCCGAACCGGTCCAGTAGCTGCGGGCGCAGCTCACCCTCCTCCGGATTCATCGTGCCGACCAGCAGGAACCGGGACGCGTGGCTGACCGAGACGCCCTCCCGCTCCACGTGGTTGCGGCCCATCGCGGCGGCGTCGAGGAGCAGGTCCACGAGGTGGTCGTGGAGCAGGTTGACCTCGTCGACGTAGAGCACGCCCCGGTGGGCGGCGGCGAGCAGGCCGGGTTCGAAGGCGCGTACCCCCTCGGCGAGGGCCTTCTCCAGGTCGAGCGAGCCGACCACCCGGTCCTCGGCGGCGCCGACGGGCAGCTCGACCAGGCGGGTCGGGCGGCGCTCGGTGCGCCCGGCGGCGCGGGTCGGCTCCGACGGGTCGACCGGGTGCGGGCCGTCGGGGCAGGACGGGTCCACGGCCCTCGGGTCGCAGGCGAACCGGCAGCCGGCCAGGTGGTCGACGGGCGGGAGCAGCGCGGCGAGCGCCCGCACGGCGGTGGACTTCGCGGTGCCCTTCTCGCCCCGCACGAGGACCCCGCCGATGGCCGGGGACACGGCGTTGAGCAGCAGCGCGAGGCGCATGTCGTCCATGCCCAGGACGGCCGAGAACGGAAAGAGACTCATTGCCGGTCCTCCAGGTCACCCTCGCTGGCCAGGTACGTCTCGCGGAGCCGGTCGAGGGTGGCCGGCTCGGGTGCGGCCCACAGGCCCCGGTCGGCGGCTTCGAGGAGCCGCTCGGTGATGCCGCGCAGCGCCCACGGGTTGGACTCCTCAAGGAACTGCCGGGTGGTGTCGTCGAAGACGTACGCGGCGGCGAGGTGCTCGTACATCCAGTCGTCGACGACGCCGGCGGTGGCGTCGTAGCCGAACAGGTAGTCCACGGTGGCGGCCAGCTCGAACGCGCCCTTGTAGCCGTGCCGGCGCATCGCGGCGATCCACCTCGGGTTCACCACGCGGGCCCGGAACACCCGCCGGGTCTCCTCACCGAGGGTGCGGGTGCGCACGTCGTGCGGCATCGCCGAGTCCCCCACGTACGCGGCCGGCGCGACGCCGGTGAGGTGGCGGACCATCGCCACCATCCCGCCGTGGTACTGGAAGTAGTCGTCGGAGTCGACGATGTCGTGCTCGCGGGTGTCCTGGTTCTTCACCGCGACGGCGATGCGGGCGAAGGAGCGTTCCATGTCGGCGCGGGCCTCCCGCCCGTCCAGGCCGGGGCCGTACGCGTAGCCGCCCCAGACCGCGTACACCTCGGCGAGGTCGGCATCGCTGCGCCAGTTGCGGGCGTCGATCAGCGGCAGCAGCCCCGCCCCGTACGCCCCGGGCTTGGAGCCGAACACGCGGGCGGTGGCCCGGCGCTCGTCGCCGTGTTCGGCGAGGTCGGCGGCGACGTGCGCGGCGACGAAGTTCTCCCCGGCCGGCTCGTCGAGGGCGGCGACCCGACGCACCGCCTCGTCGATCAGCGCGACGACGTGTGGAAACGCGTCGCGGAAGAACCCGGAGATGCGGACGGTGACGTCGACGCGCGGCCGACCCAGCTCGGCCAGCGGCACCACCTCGACGCCGGTGACCCGGCGGGACCGGTCGTCCCAGGTGGGGCGGCAGCCGAGCAGGGCGAGCACCTCGGCGATGTCGTCGCCCTGCGTGCGCATGGCGCTGGTGCCCCACACGGTGAGCCCGACCGAGCGGGGGTACCCGCCGGTGTCGGCGAGGTGCCGGGCCAGCAGCGAGTCCGCGAGGGCGACGCCGACGTCCCAGGCGTTGCGGCTGGGGATGGCCTTCGGGTCGACGGAGTAGAAGTTGCGTCCGGTGGGCAGCACGTTGACCAGGCCCCGGGTGGGCGAGCCGGACGGGCCGGGCGGCACGAACCGGCCGTCGAGCGCGGCGAGGACCCGGTCGATCTCGTCGGTGGTACGCGCCAGGCGGGGCACCACCTCGCGGGCGGCGAAGCGCAGCACGTCGGCGACGTCGGACACGGCCCGGCCGGTGACCTCCTCGACGACGGCGTCGACGAAGTCGGCGGCCCAGCCGAGGGTCTGCATGCCCACGACGAGGCGGCGGGCCAGCCCCTCGATCAGGTCGACGGCGTCGGCGGCGGTGCCGGCGGGTCCGTCCACGGCGTCGGTCAGCTCCGCCGGCACGGCGATCCGCCGCCCGGGGGCGGCGAGCAGGTCCTGCTCGTCGAGGCCGTACGCGGCGGCGAGCGCCTGGCGCAGGCCGGGCAGGGCGCGTACCCCGCCCCAGACCTGGGGGGCGCGCAGCACGGCGAGGACGAGGTTGACCCGGGCCTCGCCGGTGGGCGCGTCGCCGAGGACGTGCAGGCCGTCGCGGATCTGCACGTCCTTGACCTCGCACAGGTACCCGTCGAGGTGCAGCACGAAGTCGTCGAAGTCGTCGGCGGCGGGCATGTCCTCGGTGTGCAGGTCGTGGTGCAGCTCGGCGGCGCGCACCAGGTCCCAGATCTGGGCCCGGACCGTCGGCACCTTGGCCGGGTCGAGCGCCTGCACGGTCGCGTACTCGTCGAGGAGCTGTTCGAGCTTCGCGAGGTCGCCGTACGTCTCGGCGCGGGCCATCGGCGGCACGAGGTGGTCGACGACGACGGCGTGGGCGCGGCGCTTGGCCTGGGTGCCCTCGCCGGGGTCGTTGACGATGAACGGGTACACCAGCGGCAGGTCGCCGAGGACGGCGTCGGGGGCGCAGTCGGCGGCCAGGCCGAGGCCCTTGCCGGGCAGCCACTCCAGGGTGCCGTGCTTGCCCAGGTGCACCACGGCGTCCGCGCCGAACCCACCCTGCGCGGTGGGGGCGGCCAGCCAGCGGTACGCGGCGAGGTAGTGGTGGCTGGGCGGCAGGTCCGGGTCGTGGTAGATGGCGATCGGGTTCTCGCCGAAGCCGCGCGGCGGCTGGATCGTCAGCAGCACGTTGCCCAGCCGCAGGCCGGCGAGCACGATGTGCCCGTCGTCGATGTACAGCTCGCCGGGCGGTTCGCCCCAGTGCTGGCCGATCCGCTCGCGCAGCCCGGCCGGGACCGCGTCGAACCAGCGCCGGTAGCCCTCCCCCGGCACCCGGGCGTCGGCGGCGGCGAGCTGCTCGGGGGTGAGCCACTCGACGTCGTGGCCGCCGGCGGCGATCAGGGCGTGGATGAGCGCGTCGCCGTCGTCGGGGACGGGCCGGTCGCCGAGGTCGTAGCCGGCGTCGGCGAGCGCGGCGAGCAGCCGCACCGCCGAGGCGGGGGTGTCCAGTCCGACGGCGTTGCCGACCCGGGAGTGCTTCGTCGGGTACGAGCTGAGCACGATCGCCAGCCGCTTGTCAGCGTTGCGGACGTGCCGCAGCCGGGCCTGGCGCACGGCGATCCCGGCTACCCGGGCGGCCCGCTCGGGGTCGGGCTCGTAGACCGACAGCCCGTCGGCGTCGATCCGCTTGAACGAGAACGGCACGGTGACGATCCGGCCGTCGAACTCGGGGATGGCCACCTGCATGGCGGCGTCCAGCGGGGACAGCCCGGCGTCGCTGCCGGCCCACTGGTCGCGGGTGCTGGTCAGGCAGAGCGCCTGGACGATCGGCACGTCGAGGGCGGCGAGCGCGCCGACGTCCCAGGCGTCGTCGTCGCCCCCGCCGGAGGCGTCGGCGGCCACCGTCCCGCCAGCGGCCAGCACGGTGACGACGAGGGCGTCGCAGCGGGCGAACAGCTCCAGGGGCCCGTCGCCGGGGGCGAGTCCGCGCAGCGAGCCGCAGAAGATCGGCAGGGGGTTCGCCCCGGCGGCGTCGACCGCGTCGGCGAGGGCGTCGACGAAGGCGGTGTTCCCGGCGAGGGCGTGCGCCCGGTAGAAGACGATCCCGACGGTGGGGCGTTCGGGCTTGGCGGGCCGCTCGCCGTGCACGCCGTACCCGGGGGTGGGCGCGGGCGGGGCGAAGCCCTCGCCGGTGAACAGCACCGTGTCGCAGAGGAACCGGGCCAGCTCGGCGAGGTTGCGGGGTCCACCCTCGACCAGGTACGCCAGGGCCCCGGTGGCCACCCCGGATGCCACCGTGGACGCGGCCATCAGCTCGGCGTCGGGCACCGACTCGCCGCCGAGCACGACCGTCGGCACCCCGGAGCCGAGCACGGCCGCGAGGCCGTCCGGCCACGCCTGCCGGCCGCCGAGCAGCCGTACGACGGCGAGGTCGACGCCGTCGAGCAGCGCCGGCACGGCGTCGGCGGCGACCCGGGTGGGGTTCGCCGACCGGTAGCCGGCGCCGCTGGCCCGGGCGGCGAGCAGGTCGGTGTCGGCGGTGGACAGCAGCAGAATGCGCACGAAAGGCTCCGGAGAGTGACACCAGGCGGCGGGCTGGGCCGTCTGCGGGCGG
>NZ_SMKJ01000393.1:0-4902 GCF_004348615.1 Micromonospora sp. KC207 | reverse complement strand
GGTCAGCGGTGGCCGGAGAGGAGGGCGCGGGTGGTTTCCCAGCCCTCGACGGCGGGGTCGAGGGCGGCCAGGTCGGCCGGGCCGCGCAGCCGCCGCCAGGCGGCGGTGACGGCCACGTCCCCGGGTCGGGGGGCGGCGCGGCGCACCTCGGCCGCGTGCGTGGCGTCCAAGTCGACCTCCGGGAGCCACTCCGGCACCGGCAACCGGGACGCGACGCCGAGCAGGCCGGGGCCGGCGTCCTCGACCGGGGCGAGGGCCACCGGCCGGGTGGTCAGCGGACGGAGCAGCTTGCCGATGGTCAGGCCGGGCAGGTCCGGGGCGTCGGCGGCGACGACGGCCCCCTGGTCGTACCCGGTCAACGCGCCGAGGACGGCAGTGCCGGTGGCGGCGGGCACCTCGTACACGGCCATGCCGGGCCAGACGACGGACTCGGCCAGGGCGCGGTCCGCCGGGACGGCCGCGATCGCGGTCTCGACCTCCTGGAGGGTGGCGAGCAGGTCCACCACGTCCTCGGCGAGCGCAGCCCGCCAGGCCGCCGGGTCGATCCCCGGGGGCGTCCACGCCACCGGGCCGAGCAACGCCACCACCACACGTCGAGCCACGCCACGACCCTAGACGAGGCCGATGTCGGGGGTCGATGCCTGGCATGCAGGTCGGCATGGGAGAGCGGGCGGGGCGAGCGCCGGGAGGACCCGGACGACCCGCAGGCGCCATGTCGCCGGCATGGCGGGATTGCAGCGGGCGGGTTGGCGCGATGTCGCCGACATGGAGTTGATCACGCGGCCGGGGCGAGGCCAGACGGGGTCGAGGCGGCGCGAGACGAGGACGGCGCGGTCAGTCGCCCAAGGGGGCGCCGGAGGCCGCGGCGACGCCCTCCAGGTACCCGCGGGCGCGTTCGGCCTTCGGGTAGCGCCCGACCAGCGCCCAGAACCGGGCGTTGTGGCTGGGCACGATGAGGTGGGCCAACTCGTGCAGCAGCACGTAGTCGATCACCCAGTCGGGCATGTCCTGGATGCGGTGCGAAATGCGGATGGTGCGGTCGGCCGGGGTGCAGGAGCCCCACCGGCCGTTCTGGTTGGTCACCCAGCGGACGCTCACCGGGACCGCCTGGTCGCCGTATTCGGCGAGGTAGAGGCCGCGCAGCCGGGTGGCGCGACCGAACAGCTCGTCGTCGGAGCGAACCAGCCGCCCCTCGCGGGCCTCCAACCGGGCCAGCATCCGGTCGACCCACTCGGTCTCCTCGGCCCGGGAGAACTGGTCGGGGATCAACACCACGACCCGCTCGCCGTCGCGGTAGGCGGACACCGTGCGTCGCCGGCGCTGGCTGCGCCGCACCTCGACTACCGGCTTCCGCGCCCCTGCCATCAGCGGACCGCGCAGCCTCGGATTGCTGTCACGAAGGAAAGCTAATGGGTACTGACCAGGGGTCCGCAAGAGTCAACACCACGACACGCGCCCGGAAAGTCATGGTTGATGACCAGGAGTCCCGAAAAAAATCCTTGCGGACTGTCACGAAAGGGCTCCGTCACGGCTCGTGGTGGCCGTGACGGGGCGGGCGCGACTCCCTCCCACCGTATGTGATCACGCCCCCGGCCGCCGGCCGGGGGCACCTCCCGGGCGACTTGAGTGGGTTCACCCGGCGTGTCCCCGCGAAACTGACTTATCCGACCTAACTCGGCATGCACACTCTCGACGTCGACTTGCTCACAGTGTCGAAGCACAGCTGACATGGAACCACCCAGACCTGGGTAGGGTCCGCGGACCAGCGGTCACGAGGGTGACCGCGGAAAAAGTCCCAGCGCCGGCGCCCCACGCGGCCCGCCGCCGGGCAACCCGCCGGGACCGGATTGACCGGCGGACGAGACGAGGAGGGCACCGTGGCCGACCAGGCCCAGACTTACAACGGTTACTGCGTCAAGTGCAAGGAGAAGCGGGACTTCGAGGGGCACATCGAAGTTTCGAAGACCGGGATGAACATGGCCAAGGGCAAGTGCCCGGTGTGCGGCACAACAGTGAACCGCATCCTGGGCAAGGCAAAGGTCTGACCCGCACGGGTCCAGCACCGGGGGAGGGCGGCCACTGGTCGCCCTCCCCCTCGCCCTTGCCGGGCAGTCGCTACCCAGGGGCCCGATGATGTCGGGTTACCGACACGACTATCGGCCGGCTGTGGATAACCCGCCGCTCGCTGTGGATAACCCTGCGTAAGGCGGTGCGCACCTGTGGACAACGATCGACGGAAAGCAGGGATTCGGTCACGATTCGTCGTCATGACCCGTGACCCGCTGCCTCGGCCCACCCTGCTGCCCGGCCTGACCCGCCTGTGGCGGGACCGGCACACCCTCCAGCTCGGGCTGGAGCCAGGCCGGGCCGTCCTCGTCGAGGTGGCCAACCCGCGCGCCGTCCGGGTGCTGGACCTGCTCGACGGCACCCGCAGCGAACGCCTCGTCCTCGCCCACGCCGCCGGGGCCGATGTGCCACGGGACGAGGCGCGCGGGCTCGTCGACGCGCTGCGCGCCGCCGGGCTGGTCGTACCCGCGCACACGCTGCTCCCCAGCGACCTCGCCGGCCCGGCGCGGCGGCGACTCACCGCGGAGGCCGCGGCACTGGCCCTGGCCGCGCCCGCGCTGCCCGGCACGCCCGCCCAGGTGCTGCGGCGACGTCGGGGCGCGCGGGTGCTGGTCACCGGCGGTGGCCGGCTCGGCGCGGCGGTCGCCGTCGCGCTCGCCCAGGCCGGGGTCGGGCACGTGCACCCGGACCTGACCGGGCCGGTGTGCCCGGCCGACCTGGTGGGCACCGGCCTCGCCGCCACCGACCTGGGCCGGCCGCTCGCCGCCGCCGTGCGCGACGCGGTGGACCGGGTCGCCCCCGGCACCGCCACCCGCCCGCTGCGCGGCGGCCGGCCCGCCCTCGTGCTCCAGCTCGGCCTCGACCGGCCGGCGGCGCTGGTCGCGGCCGGGTTCACCCAGCGCCGCCAGCCGCACCTGCTGCTCACCCTGCGCGAGGGGGTGCCCACGGTCGGGCCGCTGGTCCGCCCGCCGTCCGGGCCCTGCCTGCGCTGCGTCGACCTGCACCGGACCGACCGGGACCCGGGCTGGCCGGCGCTCGCCGCCCAGCTCGCCACCGACGCCCCGGACCAGACCTGCGGCGCGGCGATCCTGCTCGCCGCAGCGGGTTACGCCACCGCGGAGGCGCTGGCCCACCTCGACGGCGGCACCCCGGAGACTCTCGGCTGCGCCGTGGAGATCGCCGGCCCCGGTCGGCTACGCCGGCGGACCTGGCCGCCGCACCCGTCGTGCCGCTGCGCCGGGCCAACCCACTGAACCACCACGGATCCGGCCACCCCACCCGCCATGCCGACGCGCCGGCCAGATCCGCCGACCGGCCCCCGTCAACCAGGGACGAAACGGCCCGAGTGGGCAACCGGCCCGACCCGCTGAGCGGCCCGCCGGCCGGGAACGAGCCGGCCCCGGTGGCGACCGGCTCGACCCGCCGAGCGGCCACGATCCGGGGGTGGGCGACCCCGGCCCGGCAGCGAAGCAGCCGCGGGGCCGTCGAGTCGGTAACAATGGCCGGGTGACCGACATCCCGCGCCGGGCCATGTCCCGGACCGCCAAGCTCGCCGCCCTGCCGCTCGGCTTCGCCGGCCGGACCGTCCTCGGCATGGGCAAGCGCGTCACCGGGCTGGCGTCCGACGTGATCTCCGCCGAAATCCAGCAACGCACCGCCGAGCAGCTGTTCAGCGTGCTGGGCCAGCTCAAGGGCGGGGCGATGAAGTTCGGCCAGGCGCTGTCGGTCTTCGAGGCGGCCCTGCCCGAAGAGATCGCCGCCCCCTACCGGCAGGCCCTCACCAAGCTCCAGGAGGCCGCCCCGCCGCTGCCAGCGGCCACGGTGCACAAGGTGCTCGCCGAGCAGCTCGGCCCGGCCTGGCGGGAGCGCTTCGTCTCCTTCGACGACACCCCCGCCGCCGCGGCCAGCATCGGCCAGGTGCACCGGGCCCAGTGGCGGGACCCGGACGGCGGCGCGCCCCACGACGTGGCCGTCAAGATCCAGTATCCGGGGGCCGGGGACGCGCTGCTCGCCGACCTCAAGCAGCTCTCCCGGCTGAGCGGCATGCTCCGGGCGATCCAGCCGGGGCTGGACGTCAAGCCGCTGCTGGTCGAGCTACGGGAGCGGATCACCGAGGAGCTGGACTACGAGCTGGAGGCCGAGTCCCAGCGCGCCTTCGCCGTCGCGTACGCGGGCGACGCCGAGATCTTCATTCCGGCGGTGCTCACGGCCACCCCCCGGGTGCTGGTCACCGAGTGGATCGAGGGCACCCCGCTCGCCGAGATCATTCGGGAGGGCAGCGAGGAGCAGCGCGACGAGGCCGGCCGGCTCATGGCGATCCTGCACCTGTCCGCGCCGGCCCGGGCCGGCCTGCTGCACGCCGACCCGCACCCGGGGAACTTCCGGCTGCTGCCGGACGGCCGGCTCGGCGTGATCGACTTCGGCGCGGTGGCCCGGATGCCGGAGGGTACGCCCGAGCCGATCGGTCGGCTGGCCGGGCTGGCGCTGCGCGGCGAGGCGGACGCGGTGGTCGATGGGCTGCGCGAGGAGGGCTTCGTCAGCCCCACCGAGCCGATCGACGCCCAGGCCGTGCTCGACTTCATCCGGCCCATGCTGGACCCGGTGGCCGACGAGGAGTTCCGGTTCACCCGGGCCTGGCTCCGGGCCGAGGCGACCCGCCTGGCCAGCCCGCGCTCGCCGGCGTACCAGCTCAGCCGGCAGCTCAACCTGCCGCCGTCGTACCTGCTGATCCACCGGGTCACGCTCGGCTCGATCGGGGTGCTCTGCCAACTGCAGGCGAAGGCGCCGTACCGCTCGATCCTGGAGCGCTGGCTGCCGGGCTTCGCCCCGGTGGGC
>NZ_SMKJ01000392.1:0-4965 GCF_004348615.1 Micromonospora sp. KC207 | reverse complement strand
GGGGCACGCGGCGGCCGGGGCCGCCCGCACCGGGGCCTGGTCGCGTAGCGCCAGCGCCCCGGCGGCCGAGACGCTGAGCAGCACCAGGGTGACGGCGAGCAGCTTCGGGTCTCGGTACGGTGCGCCCTGGCGCTGCTGACCCGGGCCGCCCTCTCCCGGCCACTGTTGCGGGTGACCGTCCGGCCCGACCACCGGCAGCACCTGGGTGCTGTGGTCGCCCCCGTCGGTGGGCAGCGACTCTCGCAGCGGGTTCCGGGGCGGGGGCAGGATGTCGGTGAGCAGGCCGGTGACCTCGTCGCGGTGCTCCGCGCGGCGCATCAGCTCGTGGATCAGCCCCGGCTCGTCGACGCGCTCCGCGTCGGCGTCCGAGGGTTCCTCGTCCGGCTCCGCCGGGGCGAGTCCGGCCGGCGTGGTGGCCGGGCGACGGGCGGGCACCCAGGCGAAGCCGAGGGCGCTGCCGACCATGCCGAGCAGCAGGCCGACGAAGAAGCCGCCGAGGTTGACCCCGATGAGCGAGAACACGGCGGCCACCGCGCCGACGATCGCGTAGAACATCCGCTGCTGCGGCGTGAACCACGTGAGCATCCCGCAGGCCACCAGGATCACCGGGATCAGCCAGGACAGGAAGCCGGTCGGCCCCATCTGGAAGGTCAGACCGCTGAGGCTCATCTGGGTGGTGGAGAAGATCTCCAGCCCGGCCAGCGCGGTGAACAGGCCGCCCCAGAAGGGTCGGGCCCTACGCCAACGCGAGAAGTTGCGCCACGCCTGGCTGACCCGGCCCGGCTGGGCGTGCTGCGGGTTGGCGGTCGTCACGTACTCCTCCTGGCGGTGCTCACTGGTGACGAGACAGGGCCGAGGCCCGTGGAGGGCGCCCACGGGCCTCGGTGGCTAGCTCAGAAGCATTCCTTGGCGGCAGCACCCACGTTGACCTTGAGCTTCAGCCCGTTGAGGGTGAAGACCCCGGCGCTGGTGGAGCGCGCCACCTGCTCCAGGTCGGTGATGGTCACGCTGTCGGCGCTCTGCCCGAACGACTTCGGGGTGGCGCCGGCGTTCAGGTCGGTGGCGTCCCGGCCGATCTTGATGTTCTTGAACTCGGCGTCACCGCCCAGGGAGTCCATGTCGATCAGCAGGCCCTTGGCGGTGGCGGGGTTGCCGCCGCCGCCGGCGTTGATGGTGAGCACGATCGGCAGGTCCGGAATCTTCACCGACTGGCAGAGGTCGTAGAGCTTGGCGTCCGCGATCTCGGAGACGGCCACCGGGTGGGCGGTGCCGTCCTTCTCCTTGACGAACCCGCCGTACTGCTTGAAGCCAATGCCCTCCAGCTTCGAGGCACCGACCTTGAAGGTCTGTCCGGAGACGGCGAACGACGCCGCGATCGCGCCGTTGGCCATGCCGAAGACGATGGCACCGGCAACGGCGGTCGCGGGCACCATCATCGCGGCGAACCGCCGCCAACGAATGCCGCCCTGCTCCAGACGGTCTTCCGAATCCTTCACGAGGTCCTCCTCGAACGGGGGTGACCGAGCGCGGAATCGCGGCTCGGGGATGGGGGTGGGAAGCTGCGGTGGCTGCTGCGATCCGCTGGCCGGACGGCGCGCGCAGCGTGCGGATTGGATGCTCTCGCGAAGCGACCTAGCTCACAAGACCCTTGCTACCGGTGGGTAACCGGCTCGCATCGCCAAAATCACCCCTGGTTACCTTCGGTCAACAACCACCCCGGCAACCTGCCGGGCAAAACGGGCGGAGTGCGACACGCGGCGCGTCGAGCCTCACGCGAAGTAGCCGTGATACTCGCTGGTAACTTTTCGGTAACGGGAGCCTGCCAGAACTCTGAGAGTGATCCATCGATCACCCCCCATGGTGGGTCGACGGGCTCGGCCGCTCCGCGCGAGCTCATCCCAGGACGACGAAAGCCCCGTGCGCCACATGCCGACACGCTGCGCGGACATGGCCGGGGACGCGGGCTGCCGGACGGCCGCGACGTTGGTTACCGTAGGTGTTTCCCGGGTGGGAGACGCTCCCACGTGGTACGTACCGATCGAGGTTGCTGTGACTCTGTACGGCGAAACACGACCGCCCGCCGACGACCGGCCGACCATCAAGGTGACCGCGGTGAGCTGGCCGGGTGACGAGCCGGACCCCGCCGCGGCAGCCGCCCCCGGCCCACCGGATACGGCCCCGGCACGCCGCCACCGCCGGCTGCGGGTCCTGCTCGCCGCCGGGATCAGCACCGCCGTCCTGGGTGCCGCGGGCGGGGTGGGCGCGTACGCGTACGCCGGCGACGTCCCGCGCGGGACGACCGTGCTCGGCACCGAGCTGGGCGGACGCAGTCGCACCGACGCGATCCGCGCGCTGCGCGCGGAGCTGGAGCGGGCCGGCACGCCCAGCACCCCCCTACGGGTGACGGTCGGCGAGAAGAGCCTGGAGTTCGAGCCCGCGGACGTGGGGCTGGCGGTGAACGTCGAGGCGACGGTGGACGCGGCGGCGAAGGCCCAGGCGCATCCGGTGAGCCGCCTCGTCGGCTCCCGCGCCGTCGCCCCCGTGGTGACCGTCGACGCCGCCCGGCTCGACGCGGCCCTGCGCAAGGCCGCCGGCGACCAGACCCGCGAGTGGACCGTGCCGGCCATCATCTTCACCGGGACCACGCCGAAGGCGGTACGGCCGAAGTCCGGCCTCGCCCTCGACCCGCAGCGCTCGGCCCAGGCGGTCCGCGACGGCTGGCTCTCCGGCCAGCCAGTCGCCGTGCCGCTGGTAGAGAACACGCCGACGACCAGCGCCGAGGAGGTCGACCGGCTCCTCGATGAGCTGGCCCACCCCGCCGTCGCCGCCCCGGTCACCCTCAGCACCGACAAGGGTTCCGTCACCATCCCGCCCGCCGCCATCGCCCGGAGCCTGCGCTTCACCGCCGACGACGCCGGGAAGCTGACCCCCCGCGTCGACGTGAAGCGGCTGCGCGCCGCCCTCGGCGACAAGCTGGACACCATCGAGGTGGCACCCCGCGACGCCCGGATGACCGTCACCGGCGGCAAGCCGAAGCCGGTGGACGGGCGCCCCGGGCAGCAGCTCGACACCGAGGCGCTCAGCCGCGACCTGCTCGCCGTCCTGCCCCGCGCCGACGACCGGAAGGTCACCGGCCGGCTCAAGAAAACCCAGCCGAAGCTGACTACCGAGAAGCTGGCCGGGTTAGGCATCTCCGAACGGGTCTCCCGGTTCACCACCCACTTCACCGGGGGCCTCTCCTCCCCCCGCAGCCAGAACATCGTCCAGATCGCCAAGGAGGTCGACGGGACGGTCGTGCTGCCTGGCGAGACGTTCTCCCTCAACGGCCACACCGGCGAGCGCGGCTACGCCCAGGGGTACCGGGACGCGCCGGTGATCCTCGACGGCAAGCTCGTCCCGGGCGTGGGCGGGGGCACCTCCCAGTTCACCACCACCCTGTTCAACGCCACCTACTACGCGGGCTTGGAGGACGTCGAGCACAAGCCGCACTCGTACTGGTTCAGCCGGTACCCGCCGGTCATCGAGTCGACGATCTTCTGGCCGAACCTCGACTTCAAGTTCCGCAACAACACGAAGTACGGCGTGCTCATCGACACCTCGACCACCGCCAGCTCGGTGACCGTGTCGATCTGGAGCACGAAGATCTACGACAGCGTCAAGACGGAGTACGGGCCCCGCCGGGACGTCACGAAGCCGAAGACCGTCCGCCTCGAGCCCGGCCCGTCGTGCATCCCGAGCAACGGCATCGACGGCTTCACCCAGGACGCCTTCCGCGTCATCAAGAAGGACGGCAAGGTGGTGAAGCGGGAGAAGTTCACCTGGCGGTACCTGGCCGAGCCCCGCTTCGTCTGCGCCGGCTCTGCCGACTGAGGCCCGCCGGGGCCGGACAGACCGATGCCCCGCCGGCTCGTCGCCGGCGGGGCATCTCCATTCGTACGCGGGACCGGCACCAATCCCCGACAGCCGCTCAGGGCCGTGCGTCGGCAAGCCCCTGGCGTACACCGTCGGCGTCGCGGTCCGTGCCGTACACCGGAGTGGCAGGCTGCTGCCGCCAGCTCCCGTCGAGGGTGCCGGCGTCCACCGGCTCGAAGCCCAGGGCGTCGACCAGTTCCATCACGACGCGCTTGGCGTCGGCGTCGTCGCCGGCCACCGGCAACGCGATCCTCCCGTCCGCGCCGCTCGGACGACCATGGTCCATCAGGTGCTGGGCCTGGATGTTGTTGAACGCCTTCACCACCCGGGCACCCTTCAGGTGCTCCGCGGTCCAGCGGCTGGAACTGAGGCTCCGGTCCAGCAGCTCGGCGATGTCGCCGTCCCGCTGGGGGTAGTAGTTGTTGGCGTCGACGACGATCTTGCCTTCGAAGAGTTCGGCCGGCAGCGCCGGCACCGCCAGCAGCGGAATGGCCACCACGACTACCTCGGCCTGCTCGACGGCCTGCTCCAGGGTTCCCGCGGTCGCGCCGGTCTCCCGCGCCAGGTCGCCAAGGGACTCGGGGCCCCGCGAGTTGGCCACCGTCACGTCATGGCCAAGGGCGCGCAGCCGACGGGCGATGGTGCCGCCGATGCGCCCCGACCCGATTATTCCGATCTTCATGACCACTCCTGCCTCCGCCTGCCGGCGGTCAGATCCGGTCGAACTGTGGGCAGGTACCCCGATCCGCGCGTCTCAACAGCGCTGGAGGCGTACGCCACGTGCGGTTTTTCGGCCACGGTCGTGGGGAATCCCCGATCGACGCTACCGAGCCCCACGGCACCGGCGGAAGCGTTCGGGAAAAGGTCCTTGGAAACGGTTCGGGGTCACCCCCACAAGGATGACCCTGAAACCGCACCCCACAACCACGCAGTCGAGGGCCACCCCCATTGGGGCAGCCCTCGACCGGAAAGAATGTCCGGCGGTGTCCTACTCTCCCACACCCTCCCGAGTGCAGTACCATCGGCGCTGGAGGGCTTAGCTTCCGGGTTCGG
>NZ_SMKJ01000391.1:0-4968 GCF_004348615.1 Micromonospora sp. KC207 | reverse complement strand
ACCGGCTCCTCATCGACCAGGGCCGACACCACGACCCGGGCGACCGGGGGCTCGTCCGGCTGCGGGGCCATGAAGAGCACGGTCGGCGCGGAGAGGGCCGCCCGGCGGCGGCGGGTCCTAGGCTCGGCAACCTCGATGGCCTCGGCGGGCGCGGTGGCCTCGGCGGGGGTGGCCTCGGCGGGCACGATGATCCCGGCAGGCTCGGGGACCCCGGCGGCCGGCTCGGCGGCGCCGGAAACGGCCACGCCGGGCGGCACCTCCCCGGAGTGGTTCTCGGCGCCGCTGGAACGGCGGCGGCTACGACCGGTGGCGGTCCTGCCGGCGGTGGGCTGGTCGGCGGTGGGCTGGTCGGCGGGCCCGCTGGCGGCGGCCGGCTCGACCACGGTCGGCCGCTCGACCACGGCCGGTGCCGGGGTGGCCTCCGTGCCCGGCGTCCCGGCCGGCGCACCCGCCGGGGCGGCCTCGGCCGCGACGGGAGCCGGCGCACCGGCGGCCGGCTCGGCCGCCGGGGTTTCCGCCGTGGGCCCGGTGGCCTTGCGGCGGCGGGTCCGGGTGACCTTGACCGGGGGTACGACCTCGGTGCCGACCTCCTCCGCGGCGGCGGCGGTGATCGGCTCCTCCACCGCCTTCGCGGTGGTCGCCTTCCGGCGCCGGCGCGGGGTCTTCGGGGCCTCCTCCAGCTCGCCGGCGACCGGGGCGAAGACCTCGGCCTGGGGGGACTCGCCGCTGGCCGAGCCGGCGGAGGTGGACGCCTCCACCGGTGCCTCGGTCTGCTCCGGCTGGTTCAGTGGGGTGGCCCGCCGACGGGTGGCCCGCTTGCGCGGCGGGGTGGCCGGCGTCTCGGCGGCAGCACCCTGAGCGGCGGTGGGGCCACCGGCCGGGGCCGCGCCCTCGGCGGCGGTCAGGTCCGCGGTGCCGGTGACGGTGTCACCGCCGGCGCGGCCGGTGTCGGTGGTGCGGTCAGCGGTCTCGCCGGCCGGCTGGGGACCGGTCCGTTCGCCGCCCTCGGGCTCGTTCTCGAGCATGGACGTTCTCCAGTTCTGGCTGCCCCGGGCGCGGGTGAGCGCTGCCACGCAGGGTCGCCGCAAAAGTGTTTCCGCCGGGCGCGCGAGGTGCGCGACCGCCGAAGTCTGCCTGCCAGAGCGCTGACCGTCGGTCAACGCTCACACGATGGCTGCCCCGTCGCGATCCGCGTCCAACGGATCCACGATCGCGCCCTGTGCGGTCAACGTGCCCTGCGCCAGCCGGATCACCCTCGGGGAGACCGGCGGCTCCAGGTCGGCCACCGCGCGCAGGCCGGAAAGGACGTCATCGGGTCGTACGGACGGGGTGACCTGCCGGACGACCAGTTCGAGTATCGCACACGGTACGGCCGCTGCCCCGAAAGGCGTCTCCGGAGCCGCGATGACATCGATCTTCATGACTGCCGCGCGAGCGTCGAAGGTGCGCCGCCCCTGTTTCGTCATCCGCTCGACCTGAACCTCCTGTGCCGCGGCGAAGGCCGCCACCGCGTCCTTCAGCACGGCCGGGTCGACCTCGGGCAGCTCGATCCGCCAGTACGACGCCTCGATCCGGTCGGCCAGGCTGCCGCCGGCGGCGACGACCGCGTCCAGGACGTCGAGGCCGGGCGAGAGCGCGGCGTCCAGCGCCGTCCGCAACTGCTCCGGGTCGACCGGCTCCCGCAGGCCGATCTCCAGGTACTCCGCCTCGCTGGCCACCCCGGTCGGGGCGGCGCTGGCGTAGGAGATCTTCGGATGCGGCGTGAAGCCCTGGGAGAAGGCGATCGGCACTCCCGCCCGACGCAGCGCCCGCTCGAACGCCCGGGCGAAGTCGCGGTGCGAGGTGAACCGCAGCGGCCCACGCTTGGCGTACCGGATGCGGACGCGCTGGACGACCGGCGCCTGGCCGCCCTCCGGCTGTGGTTTTCTACTGATCGTCGCGCTCCTCGGATTGGTTGATCATGCGGCCATTGTCGACGACACATCGTGTCCACGACAACACCTTCGATGATCAACGCAGCGGGCGCCGGGCACCCCGCTCACGGGGCCGCCCGGCGCGGGGATCACTGCGGGGTGGCGGCGGGAATCCGCAGACCGGCACCGTTGATCGGGGTAAGCGGGAGCAGCTTCTTGCCCGTGGGGCCAATCTGGATCTCGGTGTCCATCGACGGGCAGACGCCGCAGTCGAAGCACGGGGTCCACCGGCAGTCGTCCTGCTCGTACTCGGACAGGGAGTCCTGCCAGTCCTGCCAGAGCCAGTCCTTGTCCAGGCCCGAGTCCAGGTGGTCCCAGGGTAGGACCTCCAGCTCGTCGCGCTCCCGCGTGGTGTACCAGTCGAGGTCCACACCGAAGGCCGGCAGCACCTCGGCGGCGGCGTCCACCCACCGCTGGTACGAGAAGTGCTCGCTCCAGCCGTCGAAGCGACCGCCGTTCTCCCACACCCTGCGGATGACCGCGCCTACCCGACGGTCGCCCCGGCTGAGCAGGCCCTCGATCAGCGACGGCTCGCCGTCGTGGTACCGGAAGCCGATCGCCCGGCCGAGCGAGCGGTCGGCGTTGATCGCCTGCTTGAGCAGCCGCAGCCGGTGGTCGATGACCTCCGGGGTCGCCATGGACGCCCACTGGAACGGGGTGTGCGGCTTCGGCACGAAACCGCCGATCGAGACCGTGCAGCGGATGTCCTTGCTGCCGGTGGCGGCCCGGCCCGCCCGAATCACCTCGTGCGCCATGTCCGCGATCTCCAGGACGTCGGCGTCGGTCTCGGTGGGCAGCCCGCACATGAAGTAGAGCTTCACCTGCCGCCAGCCGTTGGAGTACGCGGTGACGACGGTGCGGATCAGGTCTTCCTTCGACACCATCTTGTTGATGACCTTGCGGATCCGTTCCGACCCGCCCTCGGGGGCGAAGGTCAGACCGGTGCGCCGGCCGTTGCGGGACAACTCCTGGGCCAGGTCGATGTTGAACGCGTCCACCCGGGTCGACGGCAGCGACAGCGACACGTTGGTGCCGGCGTACTGCTCGGCCAGGCCGGAGCACATGTCGCCGATCTCCGAGTGGTCGGCCGACGACAGCGACAGCAGGCCCACCTCGTGGAAGCCGGAGAACTCCAGCCCCTGCTGCACCATCTGCCCCACCGTCGTGATGGACCGCTCCCGGACCGGCCGGGTGATCATGCCGGCCTGGCAGAACCGGCAGCCCCGGGTGCACCCCCGGAAGATCTCCACCGCGTACCGCTCGTGCACGGTCTCGGCGAGCGGAACCAGCGGCTTCTTCGGGTACGGCCAGGCGTCCAGGTCCATCGTCGTGCGCTTGTGCACCCGGAACGGCACGTCCGCCCGGTTCGGCACCACCCGCTGGATCCGGCCGTCGGGCAGGTAGTCCACGTCGTAGAAGCGCGGCACGTAGACGCTCTCCGTGCGGGCCAGTCGCAGCAGCAACTCGTCCCGGCCGCCCGGGCAGCCCTCGGCCTTCCACTCCCGGACGATCGTGGTGATCTCCAGGACCGCCTCCTCGCCGTCGCCGAGCACGGCGGCGTCGACGAAGTCGGCGATCGGCTCCGGGTTGAACGCGGCGTGCCCGCCGGCCACGATCACCGGGTCGGCGTCGGTGCGGTCGGCCGCCAGCAGCGGAATGCCGGCCAGGTCGATCGCGGTGAGCAGGTTGGTGTAGCCCAGCTCGGTGGAGAACGAGACGCCGAACACGTCGAAGTCGCGCACCGAGCGGTGGGCGTCAACGGTGAACTGCGGCACGCCGCGGGCGCGCATCAGCTTCTCCAGGTCGGGCCAGACCGCGTACGTCCGCTCGGCGAGCACGTCGGGCAGCTCGTTGAGCACCTCGTAGAGGATCTGCACGCCCTGGTTGGGCAGGCCGACCTCGTACGCGTCGGGATACATCAGCGCCCAGCGCACGGCTGCCGCGTCCCAGTCCTTGACCACCGCGCCCAGCTCGCCACCGACGTACTGGATGGGCTTGGTCACCTGGGGCAGCAGCGGCTCCAGACGTGGCCAGACCGACGACCCCAGGTCGCGGCGCGGCGTCGGACGCGCCGAGCCGGAGCCGTCGCCGGAGTCGGCCGCGGCGGGGTGTGGTGTGGTGGACGGGACGCTCATGATGCCCAAGGGTACGCGGCCGTCCGCCGACCGCCGCGCCGCGCCCACCGCGCGCCCGGGGCGAGCACCCGGTATCCCTTCCCGGCCCGGGCACGCCGCCGCAGACCCTGCCCTCCCGGCCGGGTAACGGCACCAGGACCGGTCACGGGCCGCCACGGACGTGGGCGGATCGCCGCCGGTGGCACGCCGGTACTAACCTCGGACCGGCGCGAGAGGAGATTGCCGCGATGCCGCACCCGCAGCCGGGAGCAGATCGACCGGCCGACGGGGGCACGCCGGCCGTCGACCGGGACCAGGATCCGGCGGTCGCCGGAGACTCGGCCCCCTCTCCCGTACCCTCGGCCGCCGCGCCGGCCCCGCACGGCGACCCGGAGCCGATCGCCGCCGCGCCGGCCCCGGCGGACGGGCCGCCGGCCGACGCGACGACCGCCGACTCGGCCGGCGGGCTGGCGGTTGACGGCCTCGACGCGACCGGAACGAGCATCCTTCCCGACGGCGGGACCGTCGAGCCGACCGTCCCGGTCGCGGATGCCCTGCCGGAGGCCGGATCGCCGCCGGAGGCCGGATCGCCGCCGGAGGCCGGATCGCCGCCGGAGGCCGGATCGCCGCCGGGGCCGGAGCCCACCCGGGCCGAGCCCGCGCCGCCACGGTCCGCCCCCGCCGAGGCCGTGGCCGCCCCGCCGGCTCCCGGTCCCGAGCCGACGAGGGTCGACGCTCACCCGAACGCCGCGGACGCTCACCCGGACGCCACGAAGATCGATGCTCGCCCCGACGCCACGAAGGTCGACGCGCGTCCGGACCGGACGACCGTCGACCTTCGTGGCGTCGGGGCGAGCATCGATCTTCGTGGCGTCCGGGTG
>NZ_SMKJ01000390.1:0-4976 GCF_004348615.1 Micromonospora sp. KC207 | reverse complement strand
CGTCTGGCCTACCGCCCCGCCGGCTGCGGCTCCTCCGCCGCGGCGACCGTCGCGTCCGTGCCCGGCGGGGGAAGGTCGCCGTCGAGGATCCGGCGCAGCTCGTCGAACTCGTGCCCGCCCGCCCCGTCCGGGTCGGTTCGTCGCCGCCACCGGGTCGCCAGCCAACCGAGCGCGGCGCCGCCGCCGAGCCCCGCGACCAACCCCGCCGCCAGCAGGGCGTCCGTTCTCCCGCGGTCGCCCTCCGCGTCGTCGTCGGAGGTGGCGGCCGCCGCCCGGTCCGACGGCCCCCCGGCGTGCGCGCCGGTGGCCGTCTGCCCACCATGTCCGCTCGCCGCCGGCAGCAGGGTCAGTACCGGAGCCGGACGCGGCCCGCCGGCCGGGTCGGCCCACCGCACCACCGTGCCGTCGGAGTACGTCTGCACCACCTCGAACACCATCCGGTCGGCCTGGGGCAGCGGCCCCATGGAGACGGCGAGCCGGGCCGGGCCGGCGGGGGCCCCCTTGGCCCGGGCCCAGATCACCGAGGCGGTGACCGTGTCCATCGTCGTGCCGTGGATGCCGGAAATCGGCTCGGTCAGCTTCCGGGTAGTGATCCGGGGCGCCCAGCCGGTCACCGACATCGGGTACGCCTCGCCGACTGGCGCCGCCGCCGGCAGCCGCAGCTCGATCCGCTCGGTCCGGGCACCCGGGCGCTCCTCGGGAACGACGATCTCCAGCCGTACCGGGTCGCCCTGCCGGGCCTGCTCAGGGGTGCTCGTCACGTCCGCCGCCAGCGCCGTGCCCGGCCAGCCCAGCGCGGCGGCGACGACGGCCAGGACGGCCGCCGCCGAAATCCGGAGCCGCCGGTTGTCCCTGCCGATCATCGCCACTCTCGCCCGCCCTTCGTCTTCCTCCGGCCGCACCGACACCGGCCCCACCCGATAGTTCGGCTGGGACGGCCGAAAGGTTCAATCCGCGCCGGCTGCCGTCGGACCCGCTGCCGGGCCCGGCGTTGACAAGGGGCCCTTCCTCTACGGAATGCGATAAGAAGGGGCCCTTCCTTGCCCGCTAGCATCAGCGGGGGCGGTCAGCCGGCCGCATCTGTCGTCAGCTGGAGGAGTCACCGTGTCCGCACCCCGTATCCCCGTCGTGGCCGACCCCGTCGTCGTCGCCGCCGGGACGACGGCGGCCGACGCGGTGGCCGCGACCGGGCTGCCGTCCAGCGGTCCGAAGGCGGTCGTCGTGGTCCGCGACCCGCAGGGCAACCTGCGCGACCTGGACTGGGTGCCGGCCGAGGACACCACCGTCGAGCCGGTCGCCCTCGACAGCCCGGACGGGCTCAACGTGCTGCGCCACTCGACCGCGCACGTGCTCGCCCAGGCGGTGCAGGACGTCTTCCCGGAGGCGAAGCTCGGCATCGGCCCGCCGATCGAGAACGGCTTCTACTACGACTTCGCCGTCGACAAGCCGTTCCAGCCCGACGACCTGGCGAAGCTCGAGAAGCGGATGCAGGAGATCGTCAAGTCCGGGCAGCGGTTCCGGCGGCGGCGGTTCGCCAGCCTCGACGAGGCGAAGGCCGAGCTGGCCGCCGAGCCGTTCAAGCTGGAGCTCGTCGACCTGAAGGGCGAGCAGGAGCAGGGCGACGTCGAGGGTGAGGGGTTGGACTCCTCCGAGGTGATGGAGGTCGGCGGTGGCGAGCTGACCATCTACGACAACCTCGATGCCAAGGAGGAGAAGGTCTGTTGGTCGGACCTGTGCCGGGGCCCGCACCTGCCGAACACCCGGCTGATCGGCGCGTTCAAGCTCATGCGCTCGGCCGCCGCGTACTGGCGGGGCAGTGAGAAGAACCCGCAGTTGCAGCGGGTGTACGGCACCGCCTGGCCGACCCGCGACGAGCTGAAGGCGTACCTGAAGCTCCTCGAGGAGGCCGCCCGCCGCGACCACCGCAAGCTCGGCGTCGACCTGGACCTGTTCAGCTTCCCCGACGAGCTCGGCTCCGGGCTGGCGGTCTTCCACCCCAAGGGCGGGATCATCCGCCGGGAGATGGAGAACTACTCGCGGATCAAGCACGAGGAGGCGGGGTACGCCTTCGTCAACACCCCGCACATCACCAAGGGTCACCTGTACGAGGTCTCCGGGCACCTCGACTGGTACGCCGACGGGATGTTCCCGCCCATGGAGGTCGAGGGCGCGAACTACTACCTCAAGCCGATGAACTGCCCGATGCACGACCTGATCTTCCGGTCCCGGGGTCGCTCCTACCGGGAGCTGCCGCTGCGGATGTTCGAGTTCGGCACGGTCTACCGGTACGAGAAGTCCGGTGTGGTGCACGGCCTGACCCGGGTCCGGGGGATGACCCAGGATGACGCGCACATCTTCTGCACCGAGGAGCAGATGGCGGGGGAGCTGAAGTCCCTGCTCGCCTTCGTGCTCGAGCTGCTGCGCGACTACGGCCTGGACGACTTCTACCTGGAACTGTCCACTCGCAACCCGGAGAAGTCGGTCGGCACCGACGAGAACTGGGATCGGGCGACGGAAGCGCTGCGCACCGCCGCCGAGGAGTCCGGCCTGCACCTGGTTCCCGACCCGGCCGGCGCGGCCTTCTACGGGCCGAAGATCTCCGTGCAGGCCAAGGACGCCATCGGGCGGACCTGGCAGATGTCCACGATCCAGGTCGACTTCAACCTGCCCGAGCGGTTCGGCCTGGAGTACCAGGCCGCCGACGGCACCCGGCAGCGACCCGTGATGATCCACCGGGCGCTGTTCGGTTCGATCGAGCGGTTCTTCGGCGTGCTCACCGAGCACTACGCGGGGGCGTTCCCGGCCTGGCTGGCCCCGGTGCAGGTGGTGGGCATCCCGATCCGCGAGGACCACACCGACTACCTGCGCGGGTTCGTCGCGGCGCTGCGCGCCGAGGGCATCCGGGCCCAGGTGGACGCGGGTGACGACCGGATGCAGAAGAAGATCCGTACGGCCCAGCAGCAGAAGATCCCGTTCATGGTGATCGCCGGGGACGACGACGTGGCCGCCGGCACGGTGTCGTTCCGGTATCGGGACGGCTCGCAACGCAACGGCGTGCCGACCGCAAAGGCGTTGGCCCACGTGCTCGACGTGGTCAACTCCCGCAGCAACACCGGGCCGTCGGCCGAGGTCTGAGGTCCGGCCCGGTCCCGCCGCGAGCCGCGGCCCCCGTTTCACCCCCTGTCCGCCCCGGCGTCCGCGTGTCGACCCCACCCGGTCGCCGGCTGCCGGCCGCCGGTTCGCACGGCTGGGGCGGACGCCGCCGGGAACGTAGGATCGACGGCGTGACAGGGGCGGAACGGCACACGGGCAACGGCGTGACCGACGGGCTGGAACGGCATGCGGGCAACGGCATGACCGACGGGCTGGAACGGCTCTGGACCCCGCACCGGATGACGTACGTCTCCGGCGAGGACCGTCCCGAGGGTGGGTACGACAAGCCCGACGGCTGCCCGTTCTGCCTGGCCCCGAGGCTGCCGGCGGAGGAGAGCCTGGTGGTGGCCCGGGGCGAGCGCGTCTTCGCGGTGCTCAACCTGTACCCCTACAACCCGGGGCACCTGCTGGTCTGCCCCTACCGGCACGTGCCCGACTACACCGACCTCGACCTCGCCGAGACCGCCGAGCTGGCGGCGTTCACCCAGACCGCCATGCGGGTGGTGCGGCGGGTCAGCAACGCGCACGGGTTCAACCTGGGCATGAACCAGGGTGGCGTGGCCGGTGCCGGCATTGCCGAGCACCTGCACCAGCACGTGGTTCCCCGGTGGGGCGGCGACGCCAACTTCATGCCGGTGATCGGGCAGACGAAGGTGCTGCCGCAACTGCTCGCCGACACCCGGAACCTGTTCATCCGCGCCTGGCCGAATTGACAGTCCGTGGCCGGGGTCGTGTCGTTGCGGTGAATTCGTTGCCCCCGCCGCGGCGCGGAGTGGCACGATCTGGCGATGGCAGTGACGACACGGACATTGGGCCGCAGCGGCATCGAGGTCGGCGCCCTCGGCATGGGCTGCTGGGCCATCGGCGGCCCCTGGGCCGAGGGCGCCCAGCCGCTGGGCTGGGGCGCGGTCGACGATGACGAGTCGGTGCGGGCGGTCCGCCGGGCGCTCGACCTCGGCGTGACCCTTTTCGACACCGCCGACACGTACGGGGCCGGGCACGGCGAGCGGATCCTCGGCCGGGCCCTCGCCGGCCGGCGCGACGAGGCCGTGATCGCCACCAAGTGGGGCTACACGTTCGACGAGTCGACCCGCCAGGCCACCGGGCAGGACGCCTCGCCGGCGTACCTGCGCCGGGCCGTGGTCGACTCGCTGCGCCGCCTGGACACCGACCGCATCGACCTCTACCAGCTACACCTGGGCGACCTGCCGGTGCCGCGGGCGCAGGCGCTGTTCGCGGCCTGCGAGGACCTCGTCGCCGAGGGGCTGATCCGGGCGTACGGGTGGAGCACCGACCGGGTCGACCGGGCCACCGCCGTCGGCCAGGGCGCCCGCCTCGGCACCGCCGTGCAGCACGACCTGTCCGTGCTGCGCGACGCCCCCGGGCTGCTCGCCGTCTGCGACAAGTACGACCTGGCCAGCATCAACCGTGGCCCGCTCGGCATGGGCCTGCTCACCGGCAAGTACGGCGCCGGCTCCACGCTGCCCCGTGACGACGTGCGGGGGGCGACGGCGAGCTGGCTGGAATGGTTCCGCAGCGGTCGTCCCGCCCCGGAGTGGCTGCGCCGGGTCGGTGCGGTACGGGCGGCGCTGACCGCCGACGGGCGTACCCTCGCCCAGGGTGCGCTGGGCTGGATCTGGGCGCGCAGCGACCGCGCGATCCCGATCCCGGGCTGTCGCACGGTCGCCCAGGTGGAAGAGAACGTCGCCGCCCTGGCCCTCGGCCCGCTGACCCCGGACCACTTCGCCGAGGTGGAACGCCGACTGGCGGCGCTGCGCACGGCGGCCCTGCGTTCCGCCGACCGCCCCTACTGGCCCGTGCCC
>NZ_SMKJ01000038.1:0-33304 GCF_004348615.1 Micromonospora sp. KC207 | reverse complement strand
CCCCGGATCAGGCTGCCCCCAGCTTCACGCAGCCGCTGCGACGGCCACGAGGTGAAGGTCTTCCACCTCCACTCGGTTCAACAGCGCCTCGCGGCGCACAATGGCATCGATGAACACGACCGGATAGACGGGGTCGAGGGGCCGGTTCTGCCACTCCGCCATTCCCTCCATGACCTTGTCGGTGATGGTGGAGATGGTCTGCTTCGACACCTCGGCGCCGTACACCTCGGCCAGGTGCGCCGCGATCTCTCCATGCGTCAGGCCCTTCGCCGACAAGGACAGGACCATGTCGTCGACCCCGGTCAGACGCCGCTGCCGTTTACGCACGATCTGCGGCTCGAACGTGCCCGCCGCGTCCCGCGGAACGCGGACCTCGACCGGCCCGACGTCGGTGAGCACCGTCTTGGTCCGGCTACCGTTACGCGTGTTCCCGCTACCCCGACCAGCAGGATCGTGCTTGTCGTAGCCGACGTGGTCGGTGATCTCACCGTCCAACGCCGACTCCAGGACCCGCTTGGTCAGCTGCTGCAGCAGCCCACCCTCGCCGGTCAGCTTCAGCCCGTCACCACGAGCCCGATCGACCAGCATCGCGATCAACTGCTCATCCGTGACCGCACCCACCGGCCCTACGGCCGGCTCCTGCTCCGAGGTGATCTCGGTCGTCATCTGGCGTCTCTCCCTTGATCGGTCGATCAGCCGTTATTTGTACAGTCCCTTGGCGGCCCAACGGGCGTAAGTTGACCTCCGGGGGGCAGCCGAGAGCGCTGGCGACGGCGTGTCAACCAACACGGGGAAGGTTGTTGGTTACGGCACCAGCCTGCCTTCAGGCTGGTCGCGACGGTCGCGGGAGAGGGATCGCAGTCGGGATTGTGAGCCGTCCCATCGCGACCTTCGCGTGACAGCCGGACGCTGGTGGGCTAGTCTGGCGGTGTCGGGGTCCCGATGCAACGCATATCTGCGGAGACCGACGCACATGTGTTCCAGAATTGAGTCGGGCCAAATTTTGGCCAGACGGCAACCCTCGGACGGGGAGCCCCAGCGGCGCTAGCCCTTCGCGGCGCTGTGGGAAACCGCCTACCTACGGGTCGCGCGGCAGTGATCGGTCAGATCGAGAGCCGGCGGAGGCCACTGCCCTGACGGGTCGACATTCAAACGGACTAGTGGAAAGCCCTCCTAAGAGGGCTTTCACTCTCTGGAGGATGTCATGACCGCACTTCCCGCCGATCCCGCGACGCTGGACGCATACGAGGCACTCGTCGCTGTCATTCGGGAGTGGCGTCAGACCGGACGGATGACGACAACTGCGGGTCTCAAGCCCGCCCTGCAGGAGCGCATGCAGGGCACCTTCTCCGAGCAGGGGCTCGGCTTTCCAACCTTCCGCGAGTTCGTGCAGGCGGCCGCTGAGAAGGGTTACATCCGCTTGGTGCAGCTACCAACGCGGCACTGGATGGCGCTGCTGCCCGACGAACCGGTGGAAGCCGTGCTGACGACGGACACCCAGTTGCCAACTACGGCCGCGAAGGCCGCGACGCCCACGATGACCTCCTCGGGCGGCGGTGGCACGGTGGCACCGGGCATGCGGCTGCGATCCGATGTCTGGCAATGCCTCGTCGATTGGGCGCCCGATCATCGGAGGCTCTGGGACAACGGCAACAACAGGGGCATCATGTACCCTGTCGGCCGCGACGGGCGGCCGGCATGGGAATCCTCCCCAGAACGCTTCATCGAAATGCCTTCCGCCGATATGGCTACCCAAATCGCCTGGATGCGCGAGTGGGCAAAGACGCTCACCGACCAGACGACCCGAGACGCCCTTCTGGCTAGCCTGGACGACCCCAGTCCTGGACGGTTCCGGAATGAGTTGAACCGCCTTGGACTGTTGTCCGCCTGGCGGGCGGAGTTGCAGCGCAGGGTACTGGACCTCGCCATCGCATGGGCACGTCAGAACGGCGTCAACGTCAGGGATCTCCTCGATACGCGTACGAGGGCAACCGCAAAACCGTCGGCGAACTCGGAGCTGACCCGATCCACGTCAGAAACAGCCACCCCAAAGTCCAACGACGAAACCGCCCAACTGCGGGTGCTGCTTCACTTGGTGATCGACCTGATGCCCCTGGCCGAGCTTGCGAGCCTTCCAATCAAGGCTGAGTACTTGCTGCGTGCGCGCGGCTGAGGCTTGTCATGGGTGTCAACCCGCGTGTGCCTGGTAAACAGGTATGCGATCTCCTCTCAGTCGCTCTGTCGCCAGCCCAGGTTACGCCTGTCGATCGGCCTCCCGGCGAGTATGTCCTGGCTGGAAAGGCAGGCACCTCGCCCCTTCGGCGGGCAACGCAAAAGCGGACCAACCCGGGATGGTTGCAGCAGGCATTCGCGGCCTTGAACGACTACGGCTTCGCCTCGCCGACCGCGACGGCAATCCTCGAGCAAGTAGTTAACCGGCCGAGCGCTGCGGGCCAGCTGCGCACCTCGGGCGGCATCATCGAGGTCTGTCAGTCGGCGCTGGTCACCGCGGCCGGCTCTACTGTTTACGTCGAACTCAGCGCCACCATCACCCCGGGTCTGCCACCCGAGGTCGCCAAGGTGGACGTTGAGGCGTTTCCCGTGGTGGTGGATGACGACGATCTTTGCACCGTGGCCGAGCGGCTGGAGACCATGCGGGCGCGGCTCCGCGTGGATCACCACCTTCAGCATCCGGACGCCCCGAGGGAAGTGCTCATTCTGGGCATGCCGACGCCGGGATATCTCGAGACGCCTCCTGATTGGGAGGCAAGACTACGCACCACCGCCGCCGTCGTCGGCCTGCGTCTCTCGATTGTCGCGGCCCCCCGTGAGCTGAGCTCTCAGGCCTTGGCGGAACGAGCCGACCTGGTTGTGGTCATCACCGGACGCGACTGGCGGCTCTCAATCGAGCGGTTTGACCAGCTAGAAAAGCCAGTTGAGCGCATAGGTAGCCCTGGGGCGACTTTCCAGAGTCTCCACAGCGAGTTCCGTCAACACATCGTCGCTGTGATGTGGGGTGCGGCATTGCCGAGCGGAACGGGACCGATCGAGCTGCTGTCGGGCCAGAGGGTCTACCACCGCAAGGTTCCCGGTGGACGCGGCTTCGACCGCTTCGACGACGGATCCGACTCTCCATGCGCGCACGGGAAGGACGGGTTTGTTGCATGGAGCGGCGACAAGGCATCCAAGGGCATGTTGCGACGCTACTCGAATTTCCGGCTTCTCCACTGCAGCCAGTATCCCAACTGCGGGATGTACGCCGTGGAAGGGGCTTAATGCGGGCCCGGACCTTGTGTGGGTTTAGTACTCCAGCGGGCCAGGGTCTCGATCATCGTCGGTGCGCCCTCTCGCGCTCGTGAGTTCGCGCCGAAGGCGACAGTCGGCTTAACTAAGTCCAGTAATATGGCCCTGATGTGTGGCAGGATTTCGTCCGTCTGATGGGGTGGAAAGAAAAGTCCATTGTGGAAAATGTCAACGCGGCGGCGAGCCAAAGGTGCGGCTTCGCATGACGGAGAAGTTCGAACGCCCATAGGTGACGGCCAGAATCCCCTCGCCTGGTTGGCCGATGCGAAGACAAGCAGGTGCAGAGGGGCGGCAACCGTGACACCCGGCGCCGGGATGAACCTCATCATCAGCGCCGGCGTCCCTACCTGCGCGGCTGGTGGCGGTAATTCTGCACCGCCCCTTTCCTCGACTGTGCACCCTGGCACGTCCCGTAGATGTGCCGACCGGACGGTTCGACGAACAGCGGGCCGTCGGCTGGCGACCTGCGCTCGATGAGCATCTCGTCGAGGTCGTGCGCCACCACGGGCAGCAACGGGATCCGTCGGCGGCGCCCGCGTTTGACCGTCAGATCCAGCACCCGGTGGCCACGGTCGGTGCCGAGGTGTTCGGCGGCGTCGACCATGCCCAGCTCGATTGTCGATCATCGATGACGGCGACCTTCGAAGCCTCTGGCCGGAGTTGCTGCTTCACCGCTTCCGGCGTTTCCCGCTCCCACGGTTCGGACCGGATCGTCGTCATGCCGACGCAAGGCGGTGTAAGAGCGCCTTGCCGCAGGGGCGGAGCCACATGATCTCATGGTCGGATGTCCGTTAAACCACCGCTTGAACCCGGCCCGCAGCATCCTGTGCTCGCCATCGCCGCGATCAAGCACATTCCCGCGACCGGTCAGGTGGAAATCACACGAACCGACGGGCAGACCGTACGAGGAACATCGGAGCGACTACGGGACACGATGCCATTCGTGAATCCGTGTTCGTTCCTCGCACGTCATCCCTGAAGATCGAACTGGCCAGCGGAATCACCCTCACGATGGAGATCGGCACGCTGCTGACCTCGGTGAACCGGCCGGTAGTCTACCTCGATCACAACCACTGGATCGACCTCGCCCGGTACTGCATCGGGTCCTCGCAGATCCCCGAGGACCGCGCTCGGGTCTGCCGCCGGATCACCGAGCTCGCCGATGCCGGAAAGATCATCTTGCCGGTGTCCGGTGCCCACCTGGTCGAAATCGCCAAGAAGGCCGACCGGCAGCGCCGGGACGTTGCCCAGGTGATGGTGAAGTACTCCCAGGGGTGGCAGATGATCAGCCTTTGCGGGTACGAGCCCACGAACTCCATCACCTCTTCGGCTCCGAGCCTGCGGCTCTCGGCAAGTCCCAGGTCTTCACCCTCGATCCCCACGCCCTATGGGCCGACGACAAGAACCGCCAGCGGCACGCAGACCGCCCGGCCGGCACGCTGCCCGCGGAGATCCAGGGGCTACGTAGTCGACCGGATCACCTGGGCCGAGGCGTTGCTGGAGACCTTCGTTGACCCGGAGCCGACGGTCTCGGACATCGGCACGGAGATGGCGGAGAATTGGGCGAGATCCTTCCAGGAACTCGCGATCCACGTGCGGAACACCCCTCAAGCCCGTTCGCACCTGCGCGACGTGACCAGAGTGCGGGCGCTGAGCGACTTCATCCAGGACATCGCCCGGGCAGCTACGTATCGTTGCCGGCTGGAGCACGGAGGAGATTCAGCAGTGTTGGACCCTCCGCGCCGAGACCGAGATCGCGGCCGTTCCCATGCTCGGACGATTCCGGGAACTGGTGCACCTACGAGTCTCCAACGCCGACGACAAGTGGCACCGCAACGATCTCAACGACACCCTCTTCCTGTGCACGGCCAGCTCCTACGCCGACATCGTCGCCGGCGAGAAGAAGATGACCAGCTACCTAATGAGAGCGCAGGGAAAGGTGCCGGACGGTGCCCGGCTGTTCCGCCGGATGGAGGACGCGCTACCCGCCATCTCGACGGCAGCAGCCTGAGCCGCACCCAGCGGAAACAGGCATCGCACGGTGCTACCGCCTGTCGGCGACGCGTGAAATCGGACCCCGGGTCGGCGGGTGAATCTGGACCCCTCTTCGAGGATCGGAGGGGTGTTGAGCATGGAGAACTGGGCGGAGATCCGTCGTCTTCATCGGGCTGAGGGGATGCCGATCAAGGTGATCGCCCGCACGCTTGGGGTGGGTCGTAACACGGTGCGGCGGGCGTTGGCCGCGCAGGGGCCGCCGAAGTACCAGCGCCGGCGAAGGGTTCGATCGTGGACGCGGTGGAGCCGCAGATCCGGGCGTTGCTGCGGGAGTGGCCGTCGATGCCGGCCACGGTGATCGCCGAGCGGATCGGCTGGACGCGGTCGTTGACCGTGCTCAAGGAGCGGGTGCGCCTGTTGCGGCCGTTGTTCATGGCGCCGGACCCGGCGCAGCGGACGGAGTATCTGCCGGGCGAGTTGGCGCAGTGTGATCTGTGGTTCCCGCCGGCGGATGTGCCGTTGGGGTTCGGGCAGGTGGGTCGGCCGCCGGTGTTGGTGATGGTGTCCGGCTATTCGCGGTGGCTGTCGGCGGTGATGATCCCGTCGCGGCAGTCACCGGACCTGCTGGTCGGACACTGGACGTTGATCTCCGGTTGGGGCAGGGTGCCGAAGGCGTTGGTGTGGGACAACGAGTCCGCGGTCGGGCAGTGGCGGGCCGGCAGGCCGCAGCTGACGGAGGCGATGAACGCCTTCCGCGGCACCCTCGGCATCAAGGTGATGCAGTGCCGGCCGGCGGACCCGGAGGCGAAGGGTCTGGTCGAGCGGGCCAACGGCTATCTGGAGACGTCGTTCCTGCCCGGACGGCGGTTCTCCTCGCCGGCCGACTTCAACGCCCAGTTGTCGGAGTGGTTGGTGCGGGCGAACAACCGCCAGCACCGGATGCTGGGCTGCCGGCCGGCGCAACGGTGGGACGCCGACCGGCAGGTGATGCTGTCGTTGCCGCCGGTCGCGCCGGTGGTGGGTTGGCGGCGGACCACCCGCCTGCCTCGTGATCATTACGTGCGCTTGGACGGCAACGACTATTCGGTGCACCCGTCCGTGGTCGGCCGCCGCGTCGAGGTCACCGCCGATGCCGATCGGGTGGAGGTGTTCTGCGACGGTCGGGCGGTGGCCCGGCACGACCGCTGCTGGGCCAAGCATCAGAGCATCACCGATCCCGTCCACCGACAAGCCGCCGCAGATTTGCGTATCGCCGCCCAACACAAGCCGGCGGCCGCCGTCGACGGCCAGGTCGAACGGCGGCCGTTGAGTGACTACGACCGCCTGTTCGGCCTGGACGTCGAGGTGGCTGCGTGATGGCCGCCAAGACCAGCCGCAACGTTGTCTCGGAGATCGCGTTCCTCACCCGCGCCCTGAAGGCGCCGTCCCTCGCGGCGTCGGTCGAGAGGCTGGCGGAGCGGGCCCGGGCGGAGTCGTGGACGCATGAGGAGTTCCTCGCCGCCTGCCTGCAACGCGAAGTGGCTGCCCGGGAGGCTCATGGCGGTGAGGGCCGCGTCCGGGCGGCGAGGTTCCCGGCTCGCAAGAGCCTGGAGGAGTTCGACTTCGACCACCAGCGGTCGTTGAAGCGGGAGACGATCGCCCACCTCGGCACCCTCGACTTCGTGGCGTCGAAGGAGAACGTGGTGTTCCTGGGCCCGCCTGGCACGGGCAAGACCCACCTGTCCATCGGCCTGGGGATCCGGGCCTGCCAGGCCGGACACCGGGTCGCGTTCGCCACCGCCGCCCAGTGGGTGTCCCGCCTCGCTGACGCTCACCACGCCGGCCGTCTCCAGGACGAACTCGTGAAGCTCGGCCGGATCCCGCTGCTGATCGTCGACGAGGTCGGCTACATCCCCTTCGAAGCCGAAGCCGCGAACCTGTTCTTCCAGCTCGTCTCCAACCGCTACGAACGCGCGTCGCTGATAGTCACGTCCAACAAGCCCTTCGGCCGGTGGGGCGAAGTGTTCGGCGACGACGTCGTCGCCGCAGCCATGATCGACCGCCTCGTCCGCCACGCCGAGGTCATCTCGATGAAGGGCGACAGCTACCGCCTCAAAGACCGCGACCTCGGCCGCGTTCCTGCGGCTACCAAGACCAACGACTGAGTAAGGTCATACCCAGGCAAAGGGGTCCGATTTCAGACGCCGCAGCAGGGTCCGATTTCACGCGCCGACGACACCGCCCCGTGCGGGAAGCAACGAACCGGCCCGCGAGCGGGTAGACACATGGTTGTCCAGCTGATCTCGGTGCCGGCCGTAACGGCGCGTGGTTCGCAGGTCGGCGTGGCCGCGAAGTCCTGGCCCGGGCGCAGGTCACCACCGGTCGGATCGAGAAACTCGGTGATCGCGGTAATCGGATCAGACGGTGGGTGGCGCGTGGGTGCCGCCGCCTTTGGTGTGCTTTCTTCGCGTCTCGTTGTTCTGGCCTGGGCCCCGTACTGGGCGTGAGGTCTGTGCCATTCCGCCGCAACGCGGGCAGGTGGAGCTGGTCGGCGAGGGAATGCACAAGCTGGAGCTCCCCGAGCCCGAGCATGTACTGCGGAGCCAGGCATATGTCAGCTGGATGGTCCGGGCAACGAGGCCGGGGAAGCCCAGCCGGCTGTGACCATCGAGGCGTCGTTGGTGCGGCGGTCGTCCGCGGCCAACAGTGCCAGGAAGCACAGTTGAGCCAGGGCGGCCAACGCCAGGGCTGGCACTACGCGTCGGCGTTCCCGACTGCGAAATCGGGACGTGCCGTATCGGTACAGGACGGCCACCCAGAGCCCACCGAACGCCGCGCAGGCGGCGACGAGGAACACCGCGTGGTACCAGCCAGCGGCTGTGAACTGGTGCGGTGCGGGGAAGGTCCAGTTGGGGACCGGGTTGTCGTCTCGGAGCCACTGCACCTGCGTGGACACGCCCGCCAGCGCCCCGGCGGCGGCCGCGAGCCCGGTCACGGCGACGTCCCGACGGGCCGGCGGCAGCACCGCGTGGGAATGGGTCAGCGCAGCTGCCGCGACCGGCAACAGTAGGCCGTCGCCCCAGGTGGCACTGAGGAAATCGAACAACCCGAGCAGCGGTGGGCCTCCGGCTAGCGGTTCCCAGCGGGACCAGAACACCAGCAGTGCGCCGAACCCGCACAGCCACATCGCGGCACCGGCCAGCACCGTCCGCCGCAGCGGGGTCACTGGGGAACCAGTTCGTCAAGTTCCGGGGCCTTAAAGAAGCCTCGGTTGAGTCGAGCGAAAGTGCCGATCATCCCGGACAGCTTGGCGCTGTCCGGACCGGCCGGGTCCCACTCCTCCAGCCATCGGTGCGGCATGTAGCCGTCGCTCGCCCTCCCTGATCGGGACATTTCGCTCAAAGCGAGCTGCAGCTTCTCGATGGCCTTCCGGTACCGCAGGTAACGGTTGCGGACAGACTTCTTGTGCATAAAAATTTTGCGCGCCACCTCGTCGTCCTTGTGTAGCCGAGTGGACATCATCCGCCAGATGGTCAGGTCGATTTGGTCCTGCAACAGGCTCTGCACGAGCTTGCCGGTGAGTTGGTGGCTGGGTAGGAACTGCCGCAGGGTCATTGACGGATCCGGCGTGCTCCCCTCGGCGATCTGCCTCACGATCCGTTCCAGCTCGGCCTGGTCGAACACGTTCTTCAGCACCCAACCGACCGGCGGTCGTTTCAGCAGCTGACAAGCAGCGTACGGGTAGAGCAGACGGTCATCCTCCGGGGCGGAAAAGCCGACCGCCGGCGGTCCGTCGCGGTCGGCGAGCAGCCGCAGCGCGGTCAGCCCGGTTCGGGACGTATTGAGGAAGTTCATGTCGACTAGGACCAGCGCTGTGTCTGGGTGGCGATCCAGTTCGGTCGCGAGGTCCTGAGGACGGGTCAGCGGTACCACAGCGTCCTCGGCGTGGCCAATACGTTTGAGTAGGTTGACGACCCCTGGGTGCGAATAGACGGTGTCGTCGTCCACAACGATGATCTTCACGCTTCAATCTCCTCTGTCTGGGCTGGCCAACGTGCATGGGCGCGAGTGCCGCCGCCCTCAGCCGGCCCGACGGTCAGCTCGCCACCGGCGAGTTCCAAGGTGGTCCTGAGCAACTCCAGTGAACTGCCCGCCTGGATGTCCTGGCGCATACCGGCTCCGTCGTCAACGACAAGGACCGCCACCACGCGCCGGTCGCCGACAGCGGCCCCTGCTGGTTCACCGGCGGTAGTTTCCCACCGGACACGCACCCGGGCCGACGCGCCCACCCGGCCGTCCGCAGCCGATTTAAGGGCGTTCCCGCACAGGTCGGTGAGGACGCGGCGGGCCATAGCGAAATCTATGCGGCCAAGCTCAGCAACATCGGAGTCTGCGGACAAGGTCACCAGGTGACGGCTTCCCGGCGGCAGGAAACTCGCGATGTCGTCCAGTAATTCGTCGACCCGGCCGGACGACGCACCGTCGACGAGTTCCATCCGGCACTGCCGGACCCGGGTCCGAAGATCCTGCAGCTGCCCTACGACGCGTTCGGCCGTTCCGTGCCGTGCCTCCATCTCAATGAAGTGCACCGGCGTACTGAGATAGGCGTGCACCGTGCACGCCGCCTTCATCAGCTCGCCGTCGGTGTGATCAGCGCGGTGAGTTTGTGCGGCCCGCATCATGTCGTCGAACAGGAACACTGCAGGGTAGACGAGCAGCAGGCTCACCGACGCCAGCCACACCACCACGGTCGGGCCAGCGCTCAGGCCCCACGTCAGTAGCAGCAGGGCCAGCACGGCCACCGCGCCGGGAACGGCACCGCGCAGCAACACGGCGAGCTTCGGCGGCACTCCCCCGCGCCCGGGCAGGTAGTAGGAGCCATCGGCCATCCACTGAAACACCGCTGTGACGGCGTACCCAGCCGTGACCACCACCGCCACGGTGTACGCGTCGTCACGGCTCGCGAGCGGGCTGCTCGGAACCCCGAGGGCGGCCGCCATGAGCAGCGGACCCAGTCCCTCGAGAAAGCCCGGCAGGCTGACCGTCGCACGTCTGGCAACGAATAATAGGTAGCGTCCGACAAGTTGCACGACACTGAACGCGGACGACCGCATCGCGTGCAGGACGTCCTCGCGCGGAGCCAACCAAGCCAGCGACGAGCCGGTCACCGCGACCAGTGCGGCGCCCAGCCACAGCCAGCGCCCTTCGCTGAGGTCCCCAGCGAGTACGCAGCCGGTGAATACTGCCGCACAGAGCAGCCGTACGGAGGCGAAGAGTCGGGCGATCGTGACTGCCCAGAAGATGGCAACGCCGTAGTTCTCCGCCGATCGTAGCTCCGGATCGTAGAGTTTCACGTCTCCCCCTTGGTGCGTGGTCGGGCTACCGCTCCCCATTGCATGCCATTTCAGGCAGCACGTCTTGCCACAAGTGGCAAGGATGAAGCTGGCCGCACCTAACAGGCGCGGCCAGCCCTTCAGAGCGTGGTGCACAGTGCGGGCGGCGCTTTGTCCGGGATGGCAGGCGGCGCCTGATCAGGTGCGACCGGGCCGAGCGCGAGCAGGAGCATCAGCAGGAGCGAATACTTCGGCTCGGGCAGCGGGGTTTCGTCCTGGCGACGACGTGAGGTCATAGCGAGTCCTTTGCCGGTTTGTAGTCGGGCCGGTTCGGCCGGTCTACTTCAGCTTCGGGTCCGCGGACCGCCTACGTCTTGGTACAAGTGGCAGTCCCCAGCCAGTCCGGATGGTCCGGCGCGGTGGGAGGTGCGGCTGAGGCACGCCGACCCGCCACGGCAACCCTATAGATCCGGAGTGCGGCTTGGGTAGTCCGGTCCGTGGGTAGCCACATCGTTGAACATCTCAGATCCCGTCTGCCGGTACCTGGGCCGATTCTCCTTGTGTCCGCCATGGATAACCGGCAGGGTCTGCTCCGGGCCGGTTGGGTCGGGCAGCGGTAGCGGCCGATCACCACTGACCCGTGCCGCCACCAGTCCTCCTTCTCGTCACCGGCCTCGGCGTAGATGGTTCGGATCAGCCTACAAAGTCGAACTAATCGCCGAATATGATCGCCTTACCGAGGAAAGCGCAAGAGATGCCCTGTTGGCACGCGAAAATTTGGATCGGTCGTACATCCTCAGATGGAAACGTGCTCAGGCTGCCAAGGATCTCGTGGGCGAGAAAAGCCGAGCCGGCAGCCGACGATCTGTCCGGCTGCAGGGGCATAGCAGCAGGCCGCCAAGGCTAGACGTGGCGGTAACGATCGCAGTGGAATAGCGCACTTCCCCGGCTGCGCGCCCGCTACGCCTGGCCACCGCGTCGGGCAAGGATCGCAACGCCGGCCGCTCGCAACTCAACACCGGCGAGCCCCTGTCACTAGGTGCCAGATACGTTCTCTTCCACAGCAATCGCGGTGAACGCGGGCACCTCACGATGCAGCGGCTAGGGATCAAAGATGGACATGCGGTTGCTCCTGGGCTCTGGGGCTCGGGAGTCGACCGGGTTGAGCGGGAGTTGGGTTCGGTTGCCGCTGCTGCTGAGCCTGCTATTGGTCGAGTTCGTCGCGGCGGTAGTAGGTCGGGGAGTTGCGGCAGAGTTGGCAGGCGAGGACGAGGGGTTGGCCGGCCTTTCCAGGGAGCTTTTGGCCGCAGCACAGGGGCAAAGTCTCGACGCTCGGTGTTGCAGCTTGCGTCGTAGAATCATACCGCCGTTCGCACGCGCGTCCTGCGGGCCCGTCGCGATGCGATGTGGTTCCGCTTTCGGCCTGGTGGAGGGTTCCGCCTCGTTCGGCCGTGATTGTGGCGTGTGCGTCGGCGGGGATCCAGCTGACGCGGTCGCGGTGCCGGTACGGCAGCCATGTGCCGTGGAGGATGCCCTCCAGGAGGTGATCGAGGTGGGGGCGCGGGCCGCAGGGGAACAGGGCGGTCGTGGCGGCCTTCTGCCGGCTGTAGCTGTGCGGGTTCAGTGTCGGGTACAGATGCATGCTGCCGCAGGGCTTGGCGTTGCGGGTGGCCGGGCATCGGTTGGTGCCTGTCCAGAGGTCGGCCCATCCGCACCGTTGCGTTTCGAAGGTGATCGCGCCGGCGCTGAGCTCCAGCCGGGTTTCGGACAGGTACATGCGGTGGTCAGCGAGGGCTGGAATGGACAGGTGCGGTACGGCGTGCAGGAACGCGATGTCGCCGGCGCCGCGGTCGGTGGTCCATACCACCCGGTCGCCGGCCTTGCGGAGTGCTCGTTGCCGGGCCTGGATGCTGCGGGGGGTGGCCTTGGAGTGCTGGATTTCCCCGGCCACGGTCAGGTCGGGGCCGATGGCCAGGACGTCGGGGCGGCGGCGCGCTCGTGGCCGCCACACCTCGACCTCGACGGTGCCGCCGACGGACTCCCAGGTGCGGACCTTGCGCTCCTTGAGCGCCTTGTGGGTGTCGGTTTCGGGTTCGTGCTCCGGGTGCGGTGAGCGGCCGTCCTCGTGCCGGAACATCGGGCCGTGCCGTCCTTCGACGAAGGTCAGCCAGACCGGCATGCGGGGGAGGTTGTTCTGGATGCGGTGGCGCATGCAGAGCATGCAGAGCAGCTTCTTGCCGCCGATGCCGTGGGGCCGGTCGTTGGCGAGTCGTTCGCGCAGGTCGGGTTGCTCGGGATGGCCCCAGAGGTTGAGCCGTGGCTGTAACTCGATCCCGGCGGATACGTAGAACACGCCGTCGTTGAAGGCGAGCGGGTCGAGTTGCTCCCACACTGGTCGGGACACGGATCCCCCTGGTGAAGATCAGCAGAGCCGCTGCCATCGTTGAGTTATGCATCGCCTACTCACTGTAGCGGACGTCGACAACCTTCGAAGTGAGCAGGTTTCATGAAGGCCCGTTCTTGGCTTGCGCTGCGCGTGGCCTCTGTGTGAGCTGAGCTCTGCAACGGGCTGGGGCCAGGCGGCGAACGCTGTCACTTCCCGGTGCGGTCGTAGTCGCTTGGATCGTCGACGCGCCGCTGCGGGTAGATGCCGCCGTCGCGGGCGGTCGGGTGCCAGGACTGGGCGGAGTTCAAGGGAGTATGCCCCGTCGACGTGCCGGGTCGGTTGCTGGTGGTCGAGTCTCCGTAGGCGGGGGTGCGTCCGTGGGGCGGGAGGTGGCGGTGGCTGTTGTCGGATTTGCGGGCGCAGTGCTGGCAGCGTTGTGGGCAGGGTGTGCGGGGTGCGGCGGTGGTGAGGTCGCTGTCGCGCAGGATGGTGGCGACGGTCTGATCGAGGGTGCTGGTTTCGGGGATGACGGTTTCGGTGGGGGTGTGGAGCAGGTCGCGGTGGGTGTACCAGTGGCGCATCTCGTCGGGGGTGACGGGGATGGGTTCGGCGCGGGTGAGGTGGCGGCGGACGGTTTCGTCGTAGGACACGTCGAGGTAGAACACGGCGGTTGGTCCGGGGTGGTGGTCGATGAGGTGGTGCAGGGCGTCGGCGTAGCGTTCGGTGTGCAGGATGCCTTCGAGGATGACGTGGTAGCCCAGGCCAAGGGCGGTGCGGGCGGTCGCGGTGATGAATGCCGGCGCGACGGGGTTGATGTGCGCGGTGTCGTGCTCGCGTAGCAGGGTTCGGCGTAGGTAGTCCTGTTCCAGGAGCGCGGCACCGCGGCCGTAGCGGCGCCGCGCCTCCCGCGCCGCCGACGTCTTCCCGCTGCCGGAGTTGCCGCGGATGATCACGAGTGTTGGTGGGACAAGGTCCCCGGGGCGAGACATGGGCATCAGGTAGCCCTTCATACGGCGGTGCTACGGCGTCGGCGTGCGCATATTCGATCAGGCCGGTGTGACAGGGGTTGGGTGCCTTACTGGTTGGTTCCGGCGGTGATGCAGGTCCCAGCCAGGAAGATCCTCCTCGTGGTTGGGTACGAGGCTGGTGTCGAACCATGCGATGCCGGCTCCACGTCCGCTTCCAGCACCGCCGGGTACGGACGTTATCTCCGTGTCATCCCATCCGATCGTCGAACCTCGCTGAGATCACCTCATAAGAGGCAGCTCGCACACCATCTCCATGGACGTAACCGGGACGTCCCACTTGGATTGGATCAATGTGTGTACTCCAGAGTGGTGCGGGATAGGTGGTGGAGGGTGTCGGCGAACTTCGTCGCGTCGAGGTTCTGCAGGTGGTTGATGAGGCTGTCGCGAGTTCGCTCGGCCATCGTGCGGAGGCCGTCGTTGGCCGTGTCGCTGGGTGGAATGATGGCCCGAAACGTTGGGTCGTGGATGGCGGTCTTGACCATCTCCTCGGCGATCCAGTACGGGGTGCGTTCGCCGATGGCGACGGTGAGGTGGACGCTGGTCTCGGTGTCGGAGATGTTGTGGGGGTTGTGGACCCACCCGCGGGGCAGCACAAGTACCTCGCCGGTCTTCAGATCGTGGGTGAAGTCCGGGCCGGCGGCGGTCCATTCCTGGCGCCACTTCTCCTGCCAGATCTTGGAGGAGTCGTGGTAGTCGCGTGTCGGTGCAGGGTAGAGGGGCTTCCAGCAGTCCCAGCGTTTGGTGCCTGCGAGTTGGATGGCGAGCGTCATCTGCTGGTCCCAGTGGTGCCGTAGTCCCTGCTCGCCGGGTGGGGTGACGAAGGCGTGGACGAAGGTGCTGTAGCCGGTTTCCTGCTGGACGCCGTGGGCGAGGCGGTGCATGGCCGGGCTGATGCGTTCCATGTGGCCGAAGCGGACGGTGAAGCCGTTGTCGAGGAGGTTCCGTAGCCGGGGGCCGTCGGTGCGGCCGTTGATGCTGAACGAGGCGGCGTTGAGGGATGGGTTGGGGGCCTTGACGACGGCGATCTCGGCGGCGGGAACGCAGCCGGTGTCGATCCATTCGTAGAGGGTGGTGGCGTTGATCTCGCGGTCCAGCGCGGCGGGGACACTGTCGTAGACGTGGATCTGGTCAGGCCAGTGGGTCATCAGGTGCCTGACGCCGGCCTCGGGGAGCAGGAGAGTGAGCGACATGCTTTTCCTTCCGAGATGGCGGTTGATGGCAGGGGAGCGTGGGCGATGGGAAGTGAAGCGGCTGCTACGGGTGGATCGAGCATGGGGTTGGGAGTGTCCGTGGTCGCTACACCCGCTTTTGGCTAGAGCGGGTGGTTGGCGGGCCGCCCTCGGATGGGGCGGCCCGCCGCGTTGGGGATGGTGCTGGGATCAGGCGGTGAGCCCCTGCTCGGTGAGGAACCCGCGGGCGAAGGTGGTCAGCTCGTCCTTGGTGAAGCGGAGCTGGCCGGCGTCGGGGTTCTTGCTGTCGCCCACGACGAAGCCGTCGGTGGTGCCGGGGATCTCGCTGTACTCGACGCACTGCTGGTTCTCGCTGCCGAGGTTGCCACCGCAACGGTTCCGCAGCGTCACGCCGTCGAGGGGCATGCGGTACAGGTCGAGCGACATGGTGGGTCCTCCGATCCTTGCTGATTGCGGAGAGTCGGTCTCCGTGCCGTGATGCGCCCAAGCCTTGGGGCATAGGGATTCCTGCGCGGGCTCGGGTTTCCGTGCGGTCGGTGCCGCGGTCTGAGCCTGGCATCCGCGACGGCACCGATGGCAGACCGTCGCTGGTGGGTGCCAGGGTGCGCGAAAGGTGTGTTCGGCTCAAATATTGACGGCGGCCTTGTACGCTCCGCTTCCGGAGTCATCGCGATAGGTGGCGGGACGTGGGGGATCGATGAGGCTGCCGGCGCGGATCGCCAACCCGGTCCTGGCTGTACTTATCCAACACAGCGGTTTCAACTCGCTCGACGAGTTCGCGACGGCGGTCAATGAGCTGGGCCGGCGTGCCCATGGGCTGCGTCTGAGCTACGACCACGTGGCGGTCAAGCGATGGCTCGCTGGGGGCGGCTGTCAGCAGCCTCAGGTCGTCGCGGAGGTCCTCAGCCATTCCTGGAACGTGCCCATACCTGCGGCGGTGATCTGGCCGCAGCTGCGCCAAGGTGGCCCGCCGGCGCCGCCTCACACCGGTCCGTGCGTGGCGGCTCGTACGCTCGATGATTTGGCTGCCCATGTCGGGAGCGACATGCTGACCAGACGCTCATTGCTTACCGACGCCATCGACGTGGCAGTCGGCACCGCGCTGACCGATCCGCTGCTGCAGTGGCTCAACGGCCCCACCGTCGGCCTGTCCGTTTCCGCCGAGTCGGCGTCGAGGCGGCTGTCCATGGCGACTGTCGCCAACCTGGAGATGGCCACCGACCACTTCCGCGAGCAAGACGCGGCGATCGGCGGCGGACTCAGCCGAGAGGCCGCAGTAGGTCAACTGAAACACGCCATCGACATGGTTCACGACGGCTCCTACACCGACGCTGTGGGTAACCGCATGCTCGCCGCCGTCGCCGAGCTGGCTGGCATGGTGGGCTGGATGAGTCACGACGTCGGCATGGACGGTCCCGCGCAGCGGTACTTCACCCTCGGCCTGCAAGCAGCGACTGCATCGACGCACCCACGCTCCCTGCTCTTACGGGTGAACCTGCTTGCCGACATGGCCCGGCAGATGAGTGATCTCGACCAGCCCGCCACCGGGCTGCGAATGGTCGAAGCCGCGCTCGACCTGCTCCCTCAGGGCACGCACCCAGCCGCAGCCGCGATGCTGTGGAACCTCAAAGCACGCATGCTCGCCCCGCTCGGGCCGAGCTCCGTGCCGGAGATCCGACATGCCACCGCGCTCGCCGTGGACCTTCTCGCGCGGGCCCCGAAGGACGGTGACAATGTCGGCCGGGGCTACCTCAACGCCGCCGAGCTGGCAGGCAACGCCGCCCTGGCATGGCAGGACGCTGCCGCCCACACCCCGACCTTGGCCCGCCACGCGCAGGAGCAGGCCCTGATCGCGCTCACCCACCGCCCCGGCGGCTACAGCCGCTCTCTCGTCTTCGACCAGATCAGCCTCGCCGCCGCCCGCTTCAGCCTCACCCAGATCGACCAGGCCGCCGCCGACGGACAGACCGCACTCGACTTGGCCGTCTGCGTGCCCACGTCTGCCCGAGTTCTCGACCGACTTCGGACGCTGGGCGGGCACTGCGCGGCCTACGCCGACAACCCTGCCGTACGCGACTTTCGCGACCGACTGACCCTGGTTCTCCGCCGTGCGGATGCCTGACCATGATCCACTCGCCAGGGCCAACGAGGCAGCAGTCATGCTGCCCAGCACCGCCATGCTTCCCGGACGGCGACCCGTGGTCCGGCCCTACGGTGACTGGATCTGGACGCCGAGAAGCGGGTCGCGGCGGCCGAGTCATGGTCTCGTGACATGCCGTGCGACTCCCCTGGACCGGAGGGGACAGCCCGGTAGGGTGAGCCGGTCGACTCCGACAAGACCTCGATCCGCACTCCCCGGGGGCGCCTCATGGGCGATTCGTTCGCGCATCTGCACGTGCACACCGAGTACTCGATGCTCGACGGTGCGGCCCGGCTGAAGGACCTGTTCGCCGAGGTGAACCGGCTCGGCATGCCGGCGGTCGCGATGACCGATCACGGGAACATGCACGGCGCGAACGACTTCTACAAGCAGGCCATGGCCGCCGGGGTGAAGCCCATCCTTGGCATCGAGGCGTACGTGGCGCCGGAGTCGCGCTACCACAAGCAGCGTGTGCGGTGGGGGCGGCCAGAGCAGAAGGGCGACGACGTCTCGGGTAGCGGCGGCTACACCCACATGACGATCTGGGCGGCGAACAAGAACGGTTTGCACAACCTGTTCAAGCTCACCAGCCGGGCGTACACCGAGGGCTTCTTCGTCAAGTGGCCGCGTATGGACGCCGAGGTCCTCGCCGAGCACTCCGACGGTCTGATGGCGACGACCGGCTGCCCGTCGGGGGAGGTACAGACCCGGCTGCGGCTGGGCCAGTTCGACGAGGCGCTGAAAGCCGCAGCCAGATACCAGGACATTTTCGGCAAGGACAACTACTTCCTAGAGATCATGGACCACGGCATCCCGATTGAGCACCGGGTCCGCAACGAGCTCCTGGAGATCGGCCGGAAGCTGGACATCCCGCCGGTCGTCACGAACGACTCGCACTACACCCACGAGGCGCAGGCCGAGGCGCACGACGTTCTGTTGTGCGTGCAGACCGCGTCGAACGTCGCGGACCCGAACCGGTTCCGCTTCGACGGCAACGGCTACTTCATCAAGTCCGCGGAGCAGATGCGTGCGGTGGACAGCTCCGACGCCTGGCTTGAGGGCTGCCGCAACACGCTGCTGGTGGCGGAGAAGATCGACCCGGCGGGGATGTTCGAGTTCCACAACCTGATGCCGCGCTTCCCGATCCCCGAGGGGGAGACGGAGGAGTCGTGGTTCCGCAAGGAGACGTTCAAGGGCCTGGCCCGGCGGTTCCCGGGCGGGATCCCCGAGGGGCACGTGGTGCAGGCGGAGTACGAGCTGGGCGTCATCATCCAGATGGGGTTCCCGTCGTACTTCCTCGTGGTCGCCGACTTCATCCAGTGGGCGAAGAGCCAGGGCATCGCGGTGGGTCCGGGGCGTGGGTCGGCGGCGGGTTCCCTGGTGGCGTACGCGTTGGGGATCACGGACCTGGACCCGATCCCGCACGGGCTGATCTTCGAGCGGTTCCTCAACCCTGAGCGGGTTTCGATGCCGGATGTCGACATCGACTTCGACGAGCGTCGGCGCGGTGAGGTCATCAAGTACGTGACCGACAAGTGGGGTGAGGACAAGGTCGCGCAGATCGCCACGTTCGGCACGATCAAGGCGAAGGCGGCGATCAAGGACTCGGCGCGGGTGCTGGGGTACCCGTACGCGGTGGGGGACCGGATCACCAAGGCGATGCCGCCGGCGGTGATGGGCAAGGACATCCCGCTGTCGGGGATCTTCGACCCGAAGCACCCGCGGTACGCGGAGGCGGGGGAGATCCGGGGCCTGTACGAGTCGGACCCGGACGTGAAGAAGGTCATCGACACGGCGAAGGGCATCGAGGGGCTGATCCGGCAGACCGGCGTGCACGCCGCCGGGGTGATCATGTCGGCGGAGCCGATCATCGAGCACATCCCGTTGATGCGGCGCGACTCCGACGGGGTGATCATCACCCAGTTCGACTACCCGACGTGCGAGTCGCTCGGGTTGTTGAAGATGGACTTCCTGGGTCTGCGGAACCTGACGATCATCGACGACGCGGTGAAGAACATCCAGCTCAACCACGGCAGGGACCTGGACCTGCTGGGGTTGGACCTGGACGACAAGGCCGCGTACGAGCTGCTGGCGCGCGGCGACACGCTGGGGGTGTTCCAGCTCGACGGTGGGCCGATGCGGTCGCTGCTGCGGTTGATGAAGCCGGACAACTTCGAGGACATCTCCGCCGTCCTCGCGTTGTACCGGCCGGGCCCGATGGGCGTGGACTCGCACACCAACTACGCGCTGCGCAAGAACGGGCTCCAGGAGATCACCCCGATCCACCCGGAGCTGGAGGAGCCGCTGCGGGAGATCCTCGCCCCCACCCACGGCCTGATCGTCTACCAGGAGCAGGTGCAGCGGGCCGCGCAGATCCTCGCCGGCTACACGCTCGGCCAGGCGGACCTGCTGCGCCGGGCGATGGGCAAGAAGAAGAAGGAGATCCTCGACAAGGAGTTCGTGCCGTTCAGGGACGGCTGCCGCGAGCGCGGCTACTCCGACGAGGCGATCCAGGCCGTGTGGGACGTCCTCGTCCCGTTCGCCGGGTACGCGTTCAACAAGGCGCACTCGGCGGCGTACGGCCTGGTGTCGTACTGGACGGCGTACCTGAAGGCGCACTACCCGGCCGAGTACATGGCGGCGCTGCTGACCTCCGTCGGCGACGACAAGGACAAGATGGCGCTGTACCTGTCGGAGTGCCGGCGGATGGGCATCCAGGTCCTGCCGCCCGACGTGAACACCTCCGCCGGGCCGTTCACCCCGGTCGGCAAGGACATCCGGTTCGGCCTCGCGGCGATCCGCAACGTCGGAGCGAACGTGGTGACCTCGATCATGCGGTGCCGGCAGGAGAAGGGCGAGTACGCCGACTTCTACGACTTCCTGGCCAAGGTCGACGCGGTGGTGTGCAACAAGAAGACCATCGAATCGCTGATCAAGGCCGGCGCGTTCGACGTCATGGGCCACAGCCGCAAGGGGCTGCTCGCCGTGCACGCCGACGCGATCGACGCGTACGCCGACGTCAAGCGCAAGGAGGCCGTCGGCCAGTACGACCTGTTCGGCGCCGGCTTCGGTGAAGTCGAGTCAACGAACACCAGCACAGTGATGCCTACCATCAGTGACAACGAGTGGGACAAGCGCGACAAGCTCGCCTTCGAACGCGAGATGCTCGGCCTCTACGTCTCCGACCACCCCCTCTTCGGCCTCGAACACGTCCTCGGCGCGGCGGCCGACACCACCATCGCAGCTCTAGCCGAAGAGGGAACAGTCCCCGACGGCGCCGTCGTGCAACTTGCCGGCATCCTCTCCGGCGTGCAGCGCCGCGTCACCAAGCAGGGCCGCGCGTGGGCGTCGGCCACCCTGGAGGACCTCGCCGGCGGCGTCGAGGCCCTGTTCTTCCCCAACACCTACGAGGTGATCGGCCAGTACATCGCCGAGGACGCCATCGTCGTGGTCAAGGGCCGGGTCGACCGCCGCGACGACACCCCCCGCATCATGGCGATGGACATGCAACTGCCCGACGTCACCAGCAACCCGGGCAGCAAACCGGTCACCCTCACCATCCCCGTGCACCGCTGCACCCCGCCCCTGGTCGAACGCCTCAAGGAAACCCTCGTCCTGCACCCCGGCGACACCGAGGTCCACGTCAAGCTCCTCAACGGCGGCAAGACCACCACCCTGCGACTCGGCCCCTTCCGCGTCGCCGCCACCACCGCCCTCATGGGCGACCTCAAGAGCGTCCTCGGCCCCGCCAACGTCAGCTAAGCCCGCTATGGACATACAGCTCGGCACCACCGAGGCGCTGCCATGCCGCCGCTGCGGCGGCTTCCTTCACCTTGCCGTGACACTGCCGCACCCGGGATGGTGCAACGCGAAGGGCGAACACGTCCGCGGCTACCAGACGATCGGCCTATGCCCCTCGTGCGACGACGCAGACCCCAAGGCGCAGGCACTGCTCGCCTTCTTCGTCGTCAACGAGCGCGCGGGGATCGACTCGCTTTCTGAACTGCGGCTTCTGGTCGAAGAGTGGATGACTAGACAGGAGCGCTGACGGAGCTACCCGGCAGTTCAAGGACGAGCAGGTCCATAGGCGTTCCGTCCGGGAGAGCCGACGTGGATACCTGCCGCCATCCCGCCCGTCTATACATGCCCCGCGCCGCCGCCTGCGGATTGGAAGCAAGAGTCGCCCACCGCTCGGGTCGACTGCTCAACAGCCGTCGGATCAACCCAGCACCGATGCCCTCACCCCGGCGGCCCGGGTGGACGAGCCACTCCATGACGGCGAACTTGTCCGCGTCGAGTAGGTCCGTGGGCGGGCATTGGTCGGCGCGGGACCACCACCGGCCGGCGGGCATCGTCCAGCCATATGTCGCCCCCACCAACACGCCCTCATCCTCGGCGGTGACCAGCGTGAACCCAGGCCGCATCGCCTCCCCGGGCAGGCCATCAGCGAACCGCCGAACCTGCTCTGGCCCCTCCCTGTACGGAGGCTCCGCATACACCACCGCATACAAGTCGACCATCTCTAGAAGCCAGAGAGCGGTGGGCGGAGCAGCGCGTGAAGAGTATGTGAGTGCCATCAGAGCTCGCCGATGAGACGGTGTTGATCCGTCGCAGTCGCTTCTGCCGGGTTGTTGATCATAATTCGACGCGCGGAGACGCGCATCGTGCTTTCACCACGGCAGCAGGTCGCGCCCGTGGAACAAACACCCTGTGGGCCCGTCATTAGGCAGTGTTGCGAGCCAAGCGAGAGACTCGGCAGCTTCCTGCGGCGACTGATTCGCTTTTCCATACGCTAGTCGCGTCTCAACTTTCCCAGGGCTGGCCGCGTTCACGAGAATTCCCTCGGGATGAAGTTCGGCGGCGAGGATGCAGGTCAGAGCGTTGACTCCAGCTTTTGACACTCGGTATGCCACGCTGCCTGGCCCCATGTGAGCAAACGTCCCCATGTGGCTAGTGATGTTGACGATCCGGCCGTAGCCGTTCTTCTTCATTTCCGGCACTGCTGCTGTGCAGCAGCGCCACGTTCCCATGATGTTCGCTTCTAGAGTTGCCCGGACCTTTTCCATATCGGCGGCAGCGGCGAGCTGCCCCCGATCGATTGCAATGGCGGCGTTGTTGACGAGCACATCCAAGCGGCCGTGGAGGTAGCCGACATCAGCCATCAGACGCGCCACGCTCGCGGCGTCCGTGATGTCAAGCTGGTGCCCGGAGGCTGGTAAGCCTTCACGGGCGAGATCATCCGCTACGCGGTCGGCCGCTTCTTCGGAGCGCGCTGTCACGATCACGTGGATGCTCTGCTGCGCGAGACGGCGGGCGAGTGCCAATCCAAGGCCCCGATTCGATCCCGTCACCACGGCCACTCGCTGTTCATTGGTCATGAGACGAGGCTCCGTACCTGTTCATCGAGCTGCTGGACGGCCGGGTGCCGGTGCTTTGTCAGAAGACCATGGATATCGATGAGCCGCCGCTGATTGCGTACCGACCGGGCGGCAGCGATGTCCGGTAATGCCTGGCCGACGAGAGCGCAGGCATGTTCGATATCACCGAGGTTCAGCATCGCATCGGCCCGCCAGACAAGGTAGGTAGCCCGGTCGCGGCTCCGCTCGTCTGGCTGGAGAGCGAGTGTCCGTGCCAACCACTGATCAGTGGCCTGGTGGCGTTGCAGCAGCAAGTAACAGGCAGCAGTCTGAGCACAGTACTCGGCTTGATCGAAGTACGCTGCCCATGCGGGCGTCGGCTCGTCGTCTGCGAGTGACATCTCGGCTTCGGCCTGACTGAGCAGGCGCTCGCACGCTGTGGCATCGCCGAGGACAGCGTGCGCCCGTGCCTCTCGTGTCGAAAGCATTGCGCGGACACGTGCCGGCGCGCCGCTGGCACCAGCGCGGGCGGCGCTAGCCAGCTCAAGCGCTTCCACGGGGCGGCCTGTGTCGACGCGTTGCAGACTCATGCACTTCAGGATGTTGGCACCGGCAGCCCGATCCTCCGCCGCGTGCGCTGACCTGAGTGCAGTGAACCAGTACCGTTCGGCAGCCGCGTGATAGCCGGCGTCGAAGCTGGCCCATCCCGCGATCCGGCCCAGCTCAGCAGCGATCGTGAAGAGCCGTTGTCCGGTGGGCGTCGAATATGAACCACCGGCGAGGAGATCGGTCACTAGACGTAGCTCGGCGTCGACAAGGCCTCGGATACTGCCTCCGCCCAAGCTCGCATCCATCCTGCGCAGCGTTGGTAGCCGCTGCTCAAGACAGTCGACCAGCTCGCGGTCAATCCGGCCTCCTTGAAGCGCGGCTGACAGTCGGGGTGCCTCGATGCCGAGCCACTGCTCTGCGACGGTGGTGGCGAGCCCCGCCCCCATGGTCAGGAACCCGCGACGATCTAGCACGGCTGAGCCTGCGGTCTCATCGAGCAGCGCAAGCGCACCTGTGGCCGTCCAAGGGGTTGAGACGCTGACCGAAGGACCTGCCGGAAGCCAGTGAGGCCAGCCTTGCTGTCGCACTGTCTCTTCTGGGATTCCGAGCTCCGCTGCCAGAGCGAGTTGCGTCGGATCATCGGGTACCACGCCCCATCGTTCCCAGCGCCAGGCCTTCTCACGACGAGCAGCCGTGTTCAGGCGTCGCGCTATCACGTTGACCAAGTCCTGGTGAGTCCAGTTTCGCTGCTGCCGAACGTAGCTCAGCGGATGAACCAGAAGCTGGCTCGTGGATGTCGATGCTCGCGCCATCGCACCTCCCTCGCGTCGCGGCCACTCTATCTCTGCAAGCCCTGGGAAGTGGGCTCTGACCTTCGCAAATGGGCGGACGACGGGAAGAGACAACACCGAGACAACAGCGCAGCAGTCGACCGGTGAGGCCAGGCCACGGTTACCTATCGCACAGGCTTTGTCTCTAGGACGCGCGGAAGGTTCTGCTGTGCCTGTAGCTCGGAGGTTGGCGTTCTTGCTGGCTATCCCGTTGTCCGCGACGGTGTTGTTCGCGGGGTGGGGTGTGGTGTCGGCGGGTTTGCAGGGCCGTGGTGCTGACCGTCTGCAGTCGTTGGTGGCGGTGTCGGCTGTGGTGGGTGAGCTGGTGGACGAGCTCGGCCGGGAGCGGGTGACGGCGGCGGAGTTGGCGTCGAGTGCGCGTGGCAGTGTCAACCCGCTGTTGGAGCAGGTTGCTCGCACGGATCGGCTGGTTGGGGAGTATCGGCAGCGCCGTGGCCGCTTCGGTGCCGGCGATCGTGACGCTGAGCGGCTGTTGGCGCCGTTCGATGGCCAGTTGATGCGGTTGCCTGGGCTGCGGGAGCAGGTGAGGAGCCGGTCGGTTTCGCGTACGGCGGTGCTGGTGCGTTACCGGGTGGCGATCTCGCTGGGGTTGGCGGTGCGCGAGAGCGTTGGTCAGGTCGGTGGTGCCGATGGGCAGGTCGCGGACCGGCTGCGGGTGGCGGCGGCGTTGTCGCGGGCGTCGGAGTACGCGGGTATTCAGCAGACGGCGGTGCTCGCGGCGGGTGGCGGTGTGCTGACGCAGGCGTTGCAGCAGGAGTTGGCGGGGGCACGGGCGGGTTACGAGGAGGCGCTGCTGACGGTGGCGCAGCGGTCGTCCGGGCGGTGGCGGTCGTGGTTGGACCAGGCGCTGTCCGGGCCGGAGGTCCTCGCGGCGCAGCGTGTCGATGACGAGGTCACCCGGAGCAGGGTGGGGTCCCGCCTGCGTGTTGACGTCGACGAGTGGGCGCGGGTCAGCGCGCAGCGTCGTGAGCGTCTGTACGCGGTGCAGACGCGGGTCGACGCCGATATGGCCGCTGAGGTGTCGCGGCGGCGCGCCGAGCAGTGGGCCACGACAGGCGTGTTGTCCGGCGCGGCGGTGGCGTTGGTGGCTGTGGCGGGCGTGCTGGCGCTGCGGCAGGGCCGGGCATTAACGTCGCGGCTGCGGCGGGTCCGGGACGCCGTGACGGGCATGGCCGCCGTGGATCTGCCGGACCTGGTGCGGCGGGTGTCAGTGGCCGATCCGGCGGATCCAGCGGCGATGCCACCCGCTCCGGCGGCACTCGCGGCAGCGGGTGCGGGCCGTGACGAGGTTGATGAGGTCACTGCCGCGTTCGACACCCTCGCGGCAGCGGTGTATCGGATCGCCATCGACTTGTCGCGGCAGCGGCGGGTCGCCGCAGGCTCGGTGGAGGCGGTCGGACGCCGGTGTCAGGGGATGGCGCACCGGTTGCTGCGAGAGCTGGACCTGGCGGAGCGCGACGAGGCGGACTCCCGGACGCTGGCGACGTTCTTCCGGCTCGACAATCTCGCCGCTCAGTTGCAGCACGCCACGCAGAGTCTGCTGGTGTTGTCGGGTCGTTCTCTGGGGGCGGTGCATCCGCAGCCGGTGGCGTTGGTGACGGTGGCGCAGGCGGCGTTGAGCCGGATCCAGGAGTACCGGCGGGTCGTGTCGGGTGCCATCGATGAGCGGGTGGCGGTGCCGCCAGCGTTGATCGACGACTTGGTGCACCTGCTGGCGTCGCTGTTGGACAACGCGACGCGTTACAGCCCCGACGAGGTGGTGGTCACGGGGCATCTGCTTGGTGACCGGGTGATCGTCCAGGTCACCGACACCGGCTCGGGGATCGAACCGGATCTGCTGCGGCGGCTCAACAGCGAGCTGGCCGACCCGGCGCCCATGATCGAGGTGGAGCACATTCGCCGGCAGGGTGTGGCCACGGTGGCGCTGCTGGCGGCGGCACACGGCCTGCGGGTGCGGCTGCTGCCAGGGCGGACGGGTGGCACGGTCGCGGAAGTCGAGATCCCGGCCAGCAGGCTCCTGGTCGCGACCACGCCGCCGCCGGCGTTGCCTACGGGCCCGGTGGCGGGCCGGCGGGCACCTGGCACCAGCCCTGCGGCCTCTCATGTCCCGGCCGTGCGGGCCCTGCGGACTCCCGGCCGGCCGGCGGCGTTGACGAGTCGTGTCGAGTCACGGGTGCCGCATCCCGTGGACGCGGCGACCCAGATACTGCCGGTCGTCCCGCCGCCACGTGCGGCGCGGGGTGTGGACCAGGTGACTCCCGTCTTCGACGAGGTGGCTCGGCGCTCGCCCTGGTTTGAGGAAGGCGCGACCGTGCACCTGCCCGCGGCGGCGCGTCTGCCCGCGCCGCGTCCCTGGCACGGGGAGCAGGCGACCACCCCCAACGGGTTGCCGCGGCGCCAGCCGATGACCGCCTTCGTACCCCCTGCGCGGCCTGGCCCGGTAGTGGTTCCGGGTCCATCTTCCCGCGGTCTGGCGGCTACGGCCGCCGCCTATCAGCGTGGCCTCAGCCACCGTCGTTTCCCCTCGAAAGGTCACCCCTGATGAGTGCAACCAGCCCGAACCTGAGCTACCTGTTGACCAACAACCTCGTCGAGCGGGTGGCGGGTATCAGCCAGGCCGTCGCGGTGTCCGCCGACGGGTTGCTCCTGGCATGGACTGACGGGCTCAATCACGACGCCGCCGAGCGGGTCGCTGCCGTAGCGGCGGGCTTGAGCAGCCTGCTCAACGGTGCCGCACTCGATCTGAACGCGGGCCCTGTTCAAGGCAATATCACCGAACTCGGGGCGGGCTTCCTGATCCTGATGGCGGTCGGCAGCGGCGCGTCGCTGCTCGCGCTGACCACCCGCGACGCCGATCTCGCCTTCGTCACGACCGAGTTGGGGCGTTTCGCCGAGCAGGTGGGCGACCAACTGACCCCCGCGTTCGCCGGTGCCCTCGCCGTGGCGGGTCGGAGATGACCGTCCCGGCCCCCGCCACCAGCCCTCGGCCGACACGTGACCCGTACCCGGGTGTGAAGCTGATGTTGACCGGCCCGTTCGGGGTGGGCAAGACGACGCTGGTCGGGGCGGTGTCGGACATCGCCCCGGTCACGACCGAGGTGCGGATGTCGACCCCCGGCGTCGACGACACTTCCCGCAGCCCGGCGAAGACGACCACGACGGTGGCGATGGACTTCGGTCGTCTCGACGTCGACGGGGTGACCCTCTACGTCTTCGGCACGCCCGGACAGGACCGGTTCTGGTTCATGTGGGACGCGATCAGCCGCGGTGTCGCCGGTGCGGTGGTCCTGGTCGACGTGCGCCGGCTGCAGGATTCGTTCCGGCACGTGGGCTACGTCGAACACGCCGGGTTGCCGTTCGTGGTCGCGGTCAACCACTTCCCCCACGCCCGCACCGTTGCGGTGTCGGACGTGCGGGAGGCCCTGACCCTCGGTACAGACGTGCCGATCGTGGATGTCGATGCCCGGGACCGCGACAGCGTCCGGCACCTTCTCATCGCTCTCGTCCAGCACACCCTCACCCGTGCCACCGCCACCCCGGCCCTCGCTGCGGCCTGGGCCGTTCGGCGCTGAGCGCCTTGTGCGTGCACCTGTCACCTACCGCGAAGGAGCCCACTTCCATGACCCATCCGCCTCGACGTGCCCGGCGTGGACTCGCTGCGGCAGCCGTCGCCAGCCTGTTGCTCACCACCACCGCCTGCACCACCACCAGCGCAGACACGACCGCGGTGCGGATCGGGCTGCTGGTGTCGCTGTCGGGTACCTACACCGCCGTCGGTGAGGACATGCAGCGCGGCTTCCGCCTCTACCTCGACACCCACGGCGGGATGCTCGGCGGCCGAACGATCGACCTGGTCGTCGCCGACGAGGGCGACGGCCCGGCCACCGCCGTCCCCGCCGCCCGCAAGCTCCTGGAACGCGACCGGGTCGTCGCGCTGACCGGACTTGTCGGTGGGGCGACGGTCGACAAGGTCCAGACCCTGACCACCGAACGGAAGATCCCCCTGGTCGGCGGGAACGCCCGGCCGGCGTTCGCGGCGGTCGGCGGTAAGCCTCGGGACCTGACCTACACGTGGCACACCTCCTACAACAGCGACGAGCCCGGCATCGCCATCGCCGAGTACGTCAAGACGCAGGTGGCCGATGGGACGGTGTACGCGATCGGCCCCGACTACCAGGGCGGCTGGGACGAGCTGCGCGGCTTCACCGACACGTTCACCCGCCTCGGCGGGAAACTCGCCAACCCGGACGGCAAGGCCCTGTTCACGCCGTTCCCCAACACGGAGAACTTCCTGCCGTACCTGAACAAGGCTGCCGAGTCGAACCCGGCGGCGGTGTACACGTTCTACGCCGGCGCCGCGTCAGTGGCGTTCGTGACGCAGTACCGCAAGTCCGACCTCGCCGACGTGCCTCTCTACGCGGCCGGGTTCCTCACCGAGGGCTCCGTCCTGTCGGCGCAGGGCACAGCGGCCACGGGAATCCGCAACGTCCTCAACTACAGTCCCACCCTCGCCAACACCGCGAACCAGAACCTCGTGGCCGCATGGTCCGCCGCCGGGCACCCCGGCCAGCCGACCACCTACGCGATGGCCTCCTACGATGCCGCCGCGGTCCTCGACCGGGCCCTTTCCACCGTCGACGGGCCGGTCACCGGGGAGAAGCTCAACGCCGCCATCGGCACGGTCGGCAGGGTCGTCTCACCGCGGGGGGACTGGCAGTTCCACCCCACGCAGCACCGGCCGGTGCAGCGCTGGTACCTGCGCGAGGTTCGGCCCGACGGGCCAGTGCTGTCCAACGTGCTGGTGCAGGACCTCACCACCCTGCCCGCCAACTGACCCCGCGCACGCCCTCACCCGCAGAAGGAGGTGCTGTGGACACCTACCTGATCCCCGCCGTCGACGCGATCACTTACGGGCTGCTGCTCGCGATCGCCGCCGCCGGCCTCACCCTGGCCCTCGGCGCTGGCGGAGTGCTGAACCTCGCCCACGGCACCCTCCTCGCCGCCGGCGGGTACGTCGCCGCCGCGACCAGCTCCGGTACCTGGACCAGCCTCGCCCTCGCCGTCGGCGCGGCAACCGCGGTCGGGGCTGCAGGCGGAACCATCCTCGCGGCGGGCACCGCCGCGCTGGCCGGCCGGGGCCACCTCCACCAGGCACTGCTGACCTTCGGTGTCGCGCTGATCGGCGCCGACCTGCTGACCACCATCTTCGGACCCGACACGCGTCGCCCGCAGGTACCGGCCCCGTTGGAAGCCACCCTGACGGTGGCGGGGCACCGGTACCCGGCGGACCGGCTCGCGGTCCTCGCCGTCGCCGTGGTGGTCGCCGTCGTCGGATACGCGGTGCTGCACCGCACCCGCGCCGGACGACTCGTCCGGGCCACCGTCGACGACCGGGCAATGGTCGCCGGTATCGGCGTCAACCCCCGCACCGTGGACGCTACGGTCCTGATCGCCTCCGGGGCTCTCGCCGGTCTCGCGGGTGCGCTCGTCACCCCGATCCTCGGCGTGGGGCCGGGCACCGCCGACACCGCCCTGCTGCTGTCCCTGGTCATCGTGGTCTGCGGCGGTCTCGGATCGGTGCCCGGCGCGGTCGCTGCCGCGATCGGTGCAGGCCTGGTCCAGACCGTCGGGGTGATCACCGCGCCGGCGTGGGCGCCGTATCTGCTCGTCGCCGCGATGGCCCTCTCGCTGCTCACCCGCCGCACCCCACTACCCGGGGCACGCCGATGAGCGTCGACACCCTTACCGACCTGGCCGCCGGCCGCATCCTGCGGCTGCAACGGCGCGCACGGCCTTGGGCCGGGCCCTCGCTGGCGGCTGTCGCGGTGGCCGCAGTGGCGGCCACGCCGGACGGCTACCTGCACGCCACCGTGGCGCGGATGCTCCCTCTGGCCCTGCTCGCGGTCAGCGTCGCCGCCGTCACCGACCACGCTGGTCTGCCGACCCTCGGCCAGGTCGTCCCCTACGCCGCCGGTGCCTACACCACCGCCCACCTCGCCCTGGCCGGTGTCACCCTCGCCACGGCACACCTGCTCGTCGCCGCCGTCGCCGGAGCCGCCACCGCGGGACTGCTCGGGGCGCTGCTCGTCCGCTACCGCGGCACCGTGGTGCTGATGCTCAGCCTCGCGGCGGCGGAGCTGACCGCGATCACCGCTGGCCAGTGGCGCACCGTCACCGGCGGCACCGACGGCCTCGCCAGCATCCCTGCCGCCCACCTGCTTCCCGGCACACCGGCGCTGACCGCCGACCGGCCGCTGCTGCTCTACGCCGCCACCATCACGGTCACCGCGACCACCGCCGCGACATGCCTGCTCCACCGCCGGCAGTTCCTCCTCACCGCCGTACGCGACAACGAAAGCCGCGCCGCCGCCAGCGGCCACCCGACCACCGGCTACCTGTGGATCACACACACCGGCGCGGGAGCCCTGGCCGGCATCGCCGGGGCCCTGCTCATCCACACCCATCGGTGGATCACTCCCGCCGACGTCGGATTCGGCACCGCGGCCCTGGCCCTGCTCGCCGTGGTCATCGGCGGCCCCCGCTGCCTGCCCAGCGCCGCCACCGCAGCCGTGCTCGTCCTCACCATCCGCGACGTCGCCGCCGCGCCGTGGCCCGGCCACGCCCCACTCCTACTCGGCGGCCTGTTCGTCGCCGCCGTCTACCTGCTGCCCAACGGCCTGGCCGCCCTCCCCACACACATCCCCACCGCCGCTGCCAGGCGGGCCCGACCGGCCACCTACCGCACCACCCCGCCACCGGCCGACAGGAGCCCCGCATGAGCACCGGCCAGCCCGTCGACGCCGTCGACTGCGTCCCGTCACGGCGCACCCACGCCGACATCGACCGCGCCCACGGCACCGGCCTGACCGCCACCGGCCTGCGCCACAGCTACGGCAAACTCACCGTGCTCGACCTCGACGCGTTCGCCATCGCGCCCGGTGACCGGCACGCCGTCATCGGCCCCAACGGCGCCGGCAAATCCACCCTGCTGAACCTCCTCGCCGGCACCATCGGACCCACCACCGGCCAGATCACCCTCCACGCCCAGACCATCACCCGCCGCCGCGCACCGTGGCGTGCCCGCGCCGGCATCGGCCGCACCTTCCAACACCCCACCGTGTACCCCGGCCTGACCGTGCTGGACTGCGTACGCATCGGCGGCTGGCACCACCGCCACAACCCCCACCACACCCCACACGAGCTGCTGAACCTCGTCGGCCTCGCCAGCTACGCCGACGAACCGGCCGGCCACCTCGCACACGGGCACCGCCGGATGCTCGACCTCGCCGTCGCCCTCGCCGGCCAACCACGGATCCTGCTCCTCGACGAACCCGCCGCCGGTCTCACCGACACCGAAACCACCCAACTGCTCGACATCCTGACCGGCCTGCCCGGCTGGCTGGCCATGGTGATCGTCGAGCACGACATGACCGTCGTGACCGCCCTGGCCGACTGGACCACCGTGCTGCATCACGGCCGCCGCATCACCGACGGCCCCACCGCCGAGGTCCGCGCCGACCCCACGGTCGCTGCCCTCTACCTCGGCACCCCGGAGACGACCGATGCTGCGCATCAATGACCTGACGGTCGGCCGCTGCCCCGACACCCCCGTCCTCCGCAGCGCGAGCATGGTCCTGCCACCGCACGGCGTACACGCCGTCATCGGCCCGAACGGTGCCGGCAAGACCACCCTGCTGCACACCATCGCCGGGCACCTGCGGCCCACCGCCGGGCACATCGTGCTCGACGGACACGACATCACCGGCATCCGTCCGACCCGTGCAGCACGCACCGGAATCGCCCTCGCCCCGCAGGGCCGCCGGCTGTGGCCGTCCCTGACCGCCCACGACCACCTCGCCATCACCCGCCCCACCACTCGGAAGCAGGACCGAGGCCAGTCATGGAGCCTCGACCAGCTCCTGGACCTGTTCCCCGAACTCGCCGGACGGCTCCGCCACCGCGCCCACCAGCTCTCCGGCGGCGAACAACAGATGCTCACCATCGCCCGAGCCCTACGTTTGGCTCCCCGGCTGCTGCTGTGCGACGAACCTACCGAAGGACTCGTCCCCACCGCGGCCGCCCGCATCCGTACCGCGCTGGCCGACCTTCCCCGATACGGCGTCACCGTCCTGATTGCTTTGCCCCAGACTCGCTTCGCCACCGCCCTCGCGCACACCGTCCACGTCCTGACCAGCGGACGGATCAGCCCAAGCCTGGATCCGGACACCGACGCCGCCGACGTGCTGATCCGCCGCCACCTCGGCCTCACCACCGCACAGCCGCCCTCCGGGCCCCGCTCGCCGATCGCAGTTGCCGCCGGCCACCAGCCGCCCACTCACAGCCGGTGCCCTTCCTCCAGGGATGACTCATGAGACGCCGGGCTGCTCACACGACGGCCGCCGCCGTCACCGTCCTTCTCCTCACGGCAGCGACCGGCGGCGTACCCACGGGCAGGTTTCCCGCCGCCCCCACGTCGGTCGCTGCCTGCGTCGTGCCCCCGGCGACGCCCACCCCGAGCGGCGACCTTGCCGCCGTCGCCGACCGGCACGAGCCGACCCGCCTGCGGTACCCCACCACGGCAGGCCCGGTCCTGCGGGATCTCGCGGCGCAGATGACCACTGCGCCCTGCGACCACGTCCACGGTCGGTTCAACCACGTCTGGTTCCGGCAGTGGGGATTCAGCGGTCGGGTCCAGGAGATTCTGCGGTGGTTCGACCAGGAGGGAGCTGGAGCGGCACTGGCCACCCGCTATCCACCGGAGCGGACAGCGGTGAACCGGCAGTGGTGGCGACCGGGACAGCACCTCTACGACACCTTCGGCTGGCCCCTCCCGCGTACCGACCCCTACCGCGACGCTGACCTGCTCCGCCACGCCCTGAACATCACGTTCCAGTCCGCAGACAACGATCCGGCGGAAGCGGTGCTGGGCATGATCGACCTCGCCAGCTGGCACAGCCCCTACGAAACGGGACGCCACACCACGCTGACCATCCTGGCCGACCTCCCGCACCTCACCGCCTACCCGGCCATCGCCGACCGAGCAGGCCGCGTCGGTGTCGGCGTCGCAGCCGTCGACGCCGACGGCTACCGGTACCTACTGATCCTGCACCCGGCCACCGGAGAAACCCTCGCCTACGAGATCTCCCACCTCCGGGCAGGCACCTGGCAAGTCGTCACATACGCGCTGTTCCTC
>NZ_SMKJ01000389.1:0-4984 GCF_004348615.1 Micromonospora sp. KC207 | reverse complement strand
CCACCAGCCCCAGCGTGGCCCGCAGCCCGGCGATGAGCCGCTCCCGCCACCGGCCCGTGGACCACCACCGGCCCGTGGACCACCACCGGCCCGTGGACCACCACCGGCCCGTGGACCACCACCGGCCCGGCGGTGACCCGGCGGGAACGGCGGCGAGAACCGCGTCGGCCAGGTCGGGCACCGCCGACACCACCCGGGTACGCGCCCGGCGGGTCACCGCCGCAGCCGTCTCGAACCAGGCCCGGCAGCCAGCGCACGTGACCAGATGTCTTTCGACCTTGACCCGCTCGGCCGGGGTCTCCTCCCCGTCCAGCTGGGCCGACAGCATCTCCCGCCACTGCTCACACCGCATGTACCGGTAGTCGCTCGGCACGGCGGCATGGTTCCCGCGCGATCCGGCGAGTCACGCCGCGCGACCCTTCTGGCCCGGGGCGATCACGCCAACGGCGCCGTGCTGGCCCGCCGGATCTGACGGGCACCGGGCCGGGCGGCCCCGTCCGCGCCCCGCCCGCCCGGTCAGCCCGCCGTCTCCGGCTTGTACGCGGTGACCAGCTCCCAGCCGCCGGGCAGCACCGCCACCCGCTCGAAGCCGACCTCCTTGAGCAGGCCCGTGTAGAACTCGACCTCCCGCAGCCGGCTGACGCAGCTGTCGACGCCGATCAGGAAGTAGCTCCAGAAGAACTGCATCGCCAGCCGGTCCGGGGTGCGGAACTCCTCGCCGATGAGCAGCAGCCCGCCCGGTTCGAGGGCCCGGTACGCCGCCTCGACCAGCCGGCGGGCGACGTCGTTGGGCCAGTCGTGCAGCACCCGGACGAAGGCCAGCGCGTCGTAGCCGGCCGGCAGCGGCTCGGCGAAGAAGTCCCCGCCGACGAACCCCAGCCGCCCCTGGTGGCCGCAGCGCTGCCGGGTTTCCGCCACCAGGGGCGCCACCGCCGGCAGGTTGAACACGTCGGCCCGCAACCCGGGGGCGTCGTCGAGCACGCGCGCGGCGAGGGTGCCGTCGCCGCCGCCGACGTCGAGCAGCCGGCGCCGGTCCGTCCACAGCCGCTCGGCGTGCCGGTGCAGCGTCTCCAGCACCGGGCCGAGCCCGACGGCCATGCTCCGTTCGAACGCGGCGGTCTGCTCGTCGGTGCGCGGCGGCCACGCGAAGTCCTCGTCGGTCATGCTGACCTCGCCGCGCAGGCTCTCGGCCAGCCGGCCGTGCAGCACGCGCCACGGGTAGCGGTCCCGGTCGCGCTCGACGGCCCCCGGCCCCACGACCGCCGCCACGGCGTCGCGCAGCCCCGGCACGGCCCGGTAGCGGGCGGCGGTGATGTCGTCGTCGGGCTCCTCGCGGGTGACGAAGCCCAGGCTCTCCAGGCAGTCCAGGAACTTGTACAGCCGCAGCGGCCGGGCCCCGAGCCGCACGGCGAGGTCGCCGAGGCGCGCCGGCCCCGGCTCCAGCGCGTCGAGCACGCCCAGGGTGAGGGCGGTCTCCAGCACGTCCATCGCCTTCGAGCCGTTGGCGAGCAGGCTCATCAGTGCCCGCGGTGACAGGGTGACGCTCATCGGCCCAGCTCCTCTTCCAGCGCGTCCATGAACACGTCGACCTCCTCCGGGGTGTTGTAGACGTGCGGGCCGACCCGGAGCCAGCCCCGCCAGCTACAGATGACGTTCCGCGCGGCGAGCCGCCGCTTGACCGCCTCCCCGTCGGGCACGTCGAGGCAGACCACGCCGCCGCGCCGGTGCGGCTCGGTCGGGCTGACCACCGCTATGCCGGCCTCGGCGGCCCGGTCGACGATCCGTTGGGTGCAGGCCAGGGAGTGCCGCCGGATCGCGGGCACGCCGACGCCGGCCAGCAGGTCCAGGCCCACCTGGGAGACCAGTGAGGTGAGCGGGAACGGCGTACCGCCGGCGAACCGTCGCGCGCCGGTCGCCCAGCCGGTCGACGGCCGGAAGGTCAGTGCCGCGTCCCCGGCCTGCCAGCCGGTCGCCGCCGGCTCCAGCGCGGGCGTCAGGTCCGGCCGGACGTAGAGAAAGGCGGTGCCGACGCCGCACAGCCACTTGTGCGCGCCGCCGAGGACGATGTCCACGCCCAGCGCGGTCACGTCCAGCGGCAGCACCCCGACGGTCTGGAAGGCGTCGACGATCACCAGTGCGCCGGCGTCGTGGGCCCGCGCGACCAGCCGGGGCAGGTCGAGCGTGTCGCCGGAGGCGAAGCTGGCGTGCGGCACGCACACCAGCAGCGTCCGCTCGTCGACGCGCGCCTCGATGGCGTCCTGGTCGAACCGCGGGCCGCCGGTGGCGACCACGTCGGTGCGGGCACCGTAGCGGCCGAACGCGTTCCAGACGAACGGCACCGTGGGGAACTCCAGGTCGGTGGTGACGATCCGGTCGCGCGGCGGGCGGTAGTCGAAGCAGGAGGCGACGCGGGCCAGCAGGGTGCTCAGGTTCGCGTCGGTGACCACGCTGCCCGGTGCCGCGCCGATGAACGCGGCCACCGAGCCGGCGTACCGGTCGAGGCCGACGTGCCAGTCCTGCCACACGTCGTCGCGCCAGCCGCGCAGGGTCTCCCAGTAGTCGGTCAGCACCCGTTGCGCGCCTTCGGGGACCGCGCCGGTGGAGTTGTTGTTCAGGTAGACGCAGGTTCGCAGCAGCGGGAACTCGGCGCGCAGGGCGGCGTGCGCGGCGGGGTCGAGGCACTGCGCCTCGCAGTCCGCCGGGGCCCGGTCGGGTGCGCTCACTCGGGACAGCCTCCAGTGTTCGTCGGCGGGGCCGTCGGGCTCGAATCGGGACCGACGGCGGTGAAGACCGGGATGGAGCGGACGGCGGCCAGGTAGGGCGTCCCCTGCGTGTAGCCGGTGCCGGGGCGGGAGCCGAGCATCCGGGTGGCCAGCCGGTGGTGGGTGCGCCGCCACTGGAGCACGGCGGCGGCGAACTCGCGCATCTCCTGCTCCACCCGGGCGCGGTCGGCACCGGCCAGCCGGTCGGCGCGTACCGCCGCCCGGTACGCGGCGTCGACCGACGGCTGCCCGGCGAGCAGCCGGTCGCGCACCTCCGGCACCGACCGGTAGGCCGCCGAGTCCAGCCGGGCCCCGTCGGGGCTACGGCACAGCGACTCCATCAGCTTGTACGAGCGGGACTGGATGGCGCTGGCCCCCTCGGTGTACTCCCGGAAGGTCCGGAAGGACTCCGGCTGCATGGTGGCCAGCAGCGAGAACAGCGGGCCGGCGGCGGTGAGCTGCTCGCGGGCGTACGCCAGCCGGCCGGCCGCCGTCGACGCGTGCCCGGCGGACAGGGCGGCGACGGTGCCGCGCAGCTCGTCGGCGAGCCCGGCGAAGACGCACTCGTACGCCTGGAGCACCCGGATGAACAGGTACTCGTCGTGCGTCACGTACACCGGCAGCATGCTCAGCCGCAGCTCCCGCTCCTCGTCGCCGGCGAGGTCGGCGGTGGTCAGGGTGTGCAGGGCCGCCGCCGCGGCGGCCGGCTCCCGGTCGTCGACCGCCCGGGCCGGGGCCAGCCGGGACAGCGCGGGGGCCGCGGCCCGGACGCCGAGCCGGTAGCGCTTCGCGACCGTTTCCGGGCCCGGTCGCTGCTCGGGCAGCAGGTCGGTGGCCCCGGACCCGGCGGCCAGCTCGAACGCCAGGGCGTCGGCGACCAGCCGCAGGAAGAGTCGGTCGTAGTCCCGGCGCGCGCCCGCCGGGTCGGCCGTCGGGTCGGTGACCGGGTCGTCGGCCGCGCAGGGCAGCCGGAGCAGCCGCAGCGCCAGGTAGCTGCGGTAGTCGTAGTGGCCGTCCCACTTGTCCAGCGCGACATCGAGGAAGTCGCGCAGTAGCCGGGCCGGGTCTGCGCCCCCGGGGGTGGCGGCGCGCCCGGTCGGCGCGGCGACGTGCGACCGGATCTCGTCGAGAAGTGCGAGCAGCTCCTTGTTGACAAAGTGTTTACCGACCTGTTGAAACTCCGCCAGCACGGCGGAGTAGGGAAAGTCGGCGGGATCGGATACGCCGGACCGCCAACTCGTCACCTCGCGCACTAACCGCACCTCGACATTACGTTTGTGTTAAACACGGACGGTGAGGATTCGACGGTTCCGGCGGCGGACGGTCAGGGCCGGCCCGCAGGCGGAGGGCCGCCCGCCGTGCCCATCCGGACCTGCCACAGTTCGGGGAAGAACCGGTGGTCGATCAGCCGGGCGAGCATCGTCGCCGGGCTGCCCGGGGTGCCGGCCGGGCCGTGGCCACCGACGCGCAGGGCCACCTGGTAGTGCCGCACCCGCCAGGACGCGACCCGCTCGTCCCACTCGAGCATGGCCTCGGCCAGCCGGTGCAGCGGATCGGTCGCGTCAGCGGCCGGCAGCGCGGACACGTCGACGCCGTGCGCGGCGAGAAGGTCGGTGAAGGCCCGGCCGAGCCGCCGGCTGGCGGCCTGCACCTGCCGCCAGCCAGGCGATTCGGCGCCGGAACCGTTGCCCAGCGCCGGCTGCATCGCCTGGAAGTCGGCGGGGGAGAGGTGGCGGAACATCTCAAGCTGATCGGTGATCAGCCGTACGCCGAGCGCCGCCCGGGTCAGCAGCAGCTCCGCCGCGGCGGGCTCGCCGGCGTCGATGCGGTCGGTGGCCTCCGTCAGGTCGGCCGCCGCGAGCTTGAGCCACAGCTCGGTGGACTGGTGGACCACCTGGAAGAGCAGTTCGTCGCGGTGGATCATCTGCTCCGGGCGTCGTTGCAGGTCGAGCAGCGCTTCCGTGCGCATGTAACGCGCGTAGTCGGTGTCGCCGTCTCCCGGCAGCACGGGTGAGTGGTCCCGCTTCACGGAATTGTCCCCTTCGGTTGGGCGTCGGGGCACTGAAAGCGACCCGCGACGGCTCATCGCGGCGGACATTATCCAACGACGCACGGCAATATGTCACGCACCCGTATCCGGCCGCTCGCCGGCAGGGGCAATTAGAACCTTCTCGGCCGTTTTATTCGAAGGAAAGGTGACTGGTCGGTGCGGTGCGCAATAG
>NZ_SMKJ01000388.1:0-4996 GCF_004348615.1 Micromonospora sp. KC207 | reverse complement strand
CGGCCGAGCTTGTGCCCACTTACCCGTTTCAGCGGCAGCGGTTCTGGTTGCCGCCGGCTGCTCCGGTTGGGGACGCCTCGGCGTTCGGGTTGCAGCCGGTGGGGCATCCGCTGCTGGCAGCGGCGGTTTCGATCGGCGACGATCTGCTGCTCACCGGGCGGCTCACCGCAGGCACACAGTCGTGGCTGGCCGAACACGTGGTCGGCGACACCACGATCCTGCCCGGCACCGGTTTCGTGGAACTCGCCATCCACGCCGGCGACCACGTCGGCGCCACCACCGTGCACGAACTCACCCTGCACACCCCACTGACCATCCCGGCTGACGTGCACGTCCGCATCAGCACACCCGACGACAACGGCCACCACGACCTCACCATCACCTCCCCCGCCGGACTCCACGCCACCGGCGCTCTCACCACCGAACCCGCACCCACCGACATCGACCTCGCCGTCGTCCGCCCGCCAGCCGCGCAGCCGATCACGATGGACGGCCTCTACGAGCGGCTGACCGACGCCGGCTACCGGTACGGCCCTACCTTCCAGGGCCTGCGAGCCGTCTGGATCGACGGCGACCACGTCTACGCCGACGTGGAGCTGCCCGCCGAGGCGACCCGGGACGCCGTCCGGTACGGCCTGCACCCCGCCCTGCTCGACGCGGCGTTCCAGGCGACCCTGCTGGCCGTGCCCGGGCAGCCCGACGGCGCGGTCCGCTCGCTGCTGCCGTTCAGCTTCAGCGACGTACGGCTGCACGCCGCCGGAGCGACCCGGCTCACCGTGCGGCTCCAGCCGCTGAGCGAGAGCCGCTTCGCGCTGACCGCCGTCGACCAGAAGGGCGACCCGGTCATCTCGGTGGGGGAGGTCGCCACCCGCCCCGTCGACCTCGAAGGGCAGCCTGCCACGGACGCCGCCGACGATGCCGTGTTCACCGTGGACTGGACGGCGGTCGAGCCGGGTCCGCCGGATCAGGATGAGCGGTGGTCCGTGCTGCCCGAGGGCGTACGGCTCGGCTCCGTGACGGACGTTCCGGACGTCGTCGTCGTGCCGGTGGACGTCCCCGGTACGGGCGTGGGTGTAGCCGTGGCCGCGCGCGGAAGTGCCACGAGCGCGCTTCTGGCCGTACAAGATCTGCTCGCCTCGGAAGCCATGGCCGGCACACGCCTGGTGCTTCTCACCCGGGGTGCCGTCGCCATAGGCGGCGAGGGCACCGACCCGGCCGCGGCAGCGGCCTGGGGCCTGGTCCGCTCGGCCCAGTCCGAGCACCCCGGTCGGTTCGTCCTGGTCGACCACGACATGCCGGTCGGAGCGGACGAGACGGTGCTGCGGGCGGCGGTCGCGACCGGTGAGCCGCAGCTCGCGATCCGGGACGGGCAGGTCCTGACACCCCGGCTGACAGCGGTTCGCTCGCCCACTCCGGTCCCGGGCGTCGCCTGGCGACTCACCGCGACCGGCAGCACCCTGGACGATCTGACCTTCGCCCCGACGCAGGACGCGTCCGAGGCTCTGGGGCCGCAGCAGATCCGGGTGGCCGTTCGGGCCGCCGGTGTGAACTTCCGAGACGTGCTGATCTCCCTGGGCATGTATCCGGAGCGGGCGTTCCTGGGAACCGAGGGTGCCGGGACCGTCACCGAGGTGGGTGCCGAGGTGACCGGCGTGGCCGTCGGCGACCGGGTGATGGGCTTCCTCGACGCCGCGTTCGGCCCGGTGGCGATCGCCGACTCCCGGACCGTGGTGCCGATGCCCGCGGGCTGGTCGTTCGCCCAGGCCGCGGCCGTTCCCGTGGTCTTCGCGACCGCCTGGTACGGCCTGCGTGACCTCGCGGGCCTGACCGCCGGCCAGCGGGTGCTCGTCCACGCGGCGGCCGGCGGGGTCGGCATGGCCGCGGTGCAGATTGCCCGGCATCTCGGTGCCGAGGTGTTCGCCACGGCCAGCCCCGGTAAGTGGGCTGCGCTGCGTGAACTCGGCCTCGACGACGAGCACCTGGCATCCTCGCGGACCCTCGACTTCGAGGACCGGTTCCGGACGGCGACCGGCGGCGCGGGCATGGACGTCGTGCTCGACTCGCTGGCCCGGGAATTCGTCGACGCCTCGCTGCGGCTGCTGCCCCGGGGCGGGCGGTTCGTGTCGATGGGCAAGATTGACATCCGGGATCCGGAGCAGGTTGCCGCCATCCACCCCGGCGTGCGGTACCAGGCCTTCGACACCTCGGAGGCGGGACCGGAACGCATCGGCGAGATGCTGCGCAGCGTCCTCGCCCTGTTCGAGGGCGGCGAGCTGAGGCCGCTGCCGGTGACCGCCTGGGACCTGCGCAACGCCCGGGAGGCGCTGCGGCACATGAGCCAGGCACGACACATCGGCAAGATCGTGTTGACGCTGCCGCCGCCGCTGGACCCCGCCAGAACAGTGCTGATCACGGGCGGCACCGGCACCCTCGGCGGGCACGTGGCCCGGCACCTGGTCGCCGCGTACGGCATCCGCCACCTGCTGCTGACCAGCCGCCAGGGCGCGGCGGCCGCCGGTGCGGCGGAGCTGGTCCGCGAGCTGCGTACGCGGGGCGCCGAGGCCACCGTCGTCGCCTGCGACGTCGGCGACCGGGCTGCCGTGGCGGCGCTGCTCGGAGGCATCCCGCCGGATCGGCCGCTGACCGCCGTGGTGCACACCGCCGGCGTGGTCGACGACGGCACCGTGGGACAGCAGAACCCGGACCGTATCGACGCGGTGATGCGCCCGAAGGTCGACGGTGCCGTCCATCTCGGCGAGCTGACTGCCGGCTACGACCTGGCGGCGTTCGTGTTGTTCTCCTCGGTCGCCGGGGTCTTCGGCAGCGGCGGGCAGAGCAACTATGCGGCGGCGAACGCCTTCCTCGACGCCTTCGCCCGGCGTCGAGCCGTGCAGGGGCTCCCGGCTCGGTCGCTGGCCTGGGGTTTCTGGAGCGAGCGCAGCACGATTACCGGGCGCCTGGCCGACGCGGACGTGCGACGCGTGGCGCGTACCGGATTGGCGCCGCTGACCACCGAGGCCGCGCTGAGCCTGCTGGACACCGCGCTCGGCGGCACCGAGCCGGCGGTTGCCCTTACCCCGCTGGACCGCAGCGCACTCCGCGCCATGGCACCGGAGGCGGTGCCGGTGCTGCTGCGGGGGCTGGTCCAGCCGGTCGTGCGGCGGCGTAACGCCGCCGCGCGCGACGCCGAGGTACCGCTCGCCGAGCGCTTGGCGGCCATGCCCGGCGGGGATCGGCACCGGGCACTGCTTGATCTGGTACGGCGCGGCGCCGCGCTCGTCCTGGGCCACGCTGACGTCGACGCGGTCGCCCCGGCCGAGTCGTTCAAGAATCTCGGCTTCGATTCGTTGACCGCGGTCGAGCTGCGCAACCATCTGCACGGCGTCACCGGACTGCGTCTGCCGGCGACCGTGGTCTTTGATCATCCGTCGCCGGAGGCGCTGGCCGAAGCCATCGACGGCCGCCTCGCCCCACCGGCGGAAGCACGGCCGGCGATCCTCACCGAACTGGACCGCCTCGATGCCGCGCTGTCCGGTGCCGAGCCGGAGGACGCCGTGCGGGATCGGGTCACCAACCGGCTGCAGGCTCTCCTGCGCCGCTGGACCGACACCCACGGCACTGCCGGGTCGGAGAGCGACGACGACGTACTCGACACGGCGACCGACGACGACATGTTCGACCTTCTCGACCGGGAACTCGGACGCGCCTGAGCCGCGCAAGGAGCTGAACGTAGACATGGCGAACGAGGACAAGTACCGCGACTATCTCAAGTTGCTCACCGCCGACCTCCGGCGGACCCGACGCCGGCTCGAAGAGGTCGAGGAACGGGCCCGGGAGCCGATTGCCGTCGTGGCGATGAGCTGCCGTTTCCCCGGCGGCGTGAGCAGCCCTGAGCAACTGTGGGAGATCCTCACCGAGGGCACGGATGCCATCTCCGGCTTCCCCACCGACCGCGGCTGGGACACCGACTCCCTGTACGACCCTGACCCCGATCGGCCGGGCAAGAGCTACGTCCGAGAGGGGGGCTTCCTCACGGGCGCCACCGACTTCGACGCTGCCTTCTTCGGTGTCAACCCGCGGGAGGCGCTGGCCATGGACCCGCAGCAGCGGTTGCTGCTGGAGGTGTCCTGGGAGGCGTTCGAACGCGCCGGGCTGTCCGGCACCGATCTGCGCGGTAGCGACACCGGCGTCTTCGTCGGCTACGGCGGCCAGGACTACACACCACTGGTGCAGACCGGCTCGGACAGCAACGAGGGCTACCTGCTCACCGGCGGCTCCGGCAGTGTGGTCGCCGGGCGCATCTCGTACACCTTCGGCCTGGAAGGCCCCGCGGTGGCGGTGGACACGGCCTGTTCGTCGTCGCTGGTGGCGATCCACCTGGCCGCCGAGTCCCTGCGGCGCGGCGAGTGCGGCCTCGCTCTGGCCGGCGGGGTGACGGTGATGGCGACACCCAAGCTGTTCGTGGAGTTCAGCCGGCAGCGGGGGTTGGCGCCGGATGGTCGGTGCAAGGCGTTCGCGGCGGGGGCGGATGGCACGGGCTGGGGTGAGGGTGTCGGTGTGCTGTTGCTGGAGCGGTTGTCGGATGCGCAGCGCAACGGTCATCGGGTGTTGGCGGTGATCCGGGGTAGTGCGGTGAATCAGGATGGTGCGTCGAATGGTCTGACCGCGCCGAACGGCCCGTCGCAGGAGCGGGTGATCCGCCAGGCGCTCGCCGCAGCAGAGCTGTCCACTGCGGACGTCGACGCCGTAGAGGCGCACGGCACGGGGACCCGGCTCGGCGACCCGATCGAGGCGCAGGCGTTGCTGGCCACGTATGGGCAGGATCGCCCGGAGGACCGGCCGTTGTGGCTGGGGTCGATCAAGTCGAACATCGGGCACACCGCCGCTGCGGCCGGGGTCGCGGGCTTGATCAAGATGGTGATGGCGTTGCGGCGTGGGGTGTTGCCGGCGTCGTTGCATGTGGATGAGCCGTCGCCGCATGTGGATTGGTCGGCGG
>NZ_SMKJ01000387.1:0-5002 GCF_004348615.1 Micromonospora sp. KC207 | reverse complement strand
GTAGCCGGGCGGGTGACTGAGGGGGAACGATGCCGGATCCGAATTCCTGGCTGCACGAAGCCACTGCCACCGCCGAGGGTGGTCACGTCCGTACCGACGACGGCGGCCTGTCCACCGCGCTGGCATCCCCGCTGGCGCCACACTGCACGGGACTGACGCCGGAACAGCTGCTGGCGGCGGCGTTCGCGTCCTGCCTGCACCATGCCGCGGTCGAGGCCGCCGGTCGGATCACCGACGAGGCGCACACGGTCCAGGTACGCGCGGAGGCGAGGCTGGGCCGCGACGGCGACGGACGCTACCGGGCCGACGTGCACGCCTCGATCTCCTCCGCCGGGCTGAACCGCCAGCAGCTCGCCGAGTTGGTCGAACACGCCGACCAGCTCTGGCCGTTCTCCAGCGGCGACAACAGCCGGCACCGGCTCACGGTCACGTCGGCGGAGAACGGCCGGCGCTGAGCGGGCCGGCGCGGTCGACCCACGCCGGCCGGACCGATCGGTCGTCCGACGGTCCCCCGAACACCCGAGTGGCTCGGGGGGCTACGGCGGGACCGGGCGCGGTGGCGGGAAATCCCGTTCACCCGGACAAATGCCAAATAACGGGAATAAACGCATCGGCGGATATCGCAAGCTTGGTTGCCTTCCGGGGTATTTGTCCGGGGGAAATCCGCGAACTGTGACGCATGCCACCAACCGGTCCGATGGCAGGGCGCGAGCGACTATCTAGCCTCGGCGGGTGCGCCCCTACGACTCCGCTGAACAGAAGCAGGCCCACGAGCACCCGGATGGCCGTCCGGCCGGTGCCACCTCCACTGAACGGGTGGTCGGCCGACACCGCCGTCCCGACCCGCCGCGCGCCGCGCTGCCGCTGCCGAGGTCCACGCCGGTGCGCGCGGCGCTGATCACGGGTTTGAGTTGCTGCCTCGGCGTCGCCGCGTTCGCCGGCACCTGGCAGGCCGGCGGCCCCTCGGAGCCCGTTCAGGGGGCCCTCGCCGATCGGGCCGCAGCCGCCGCCGAGGCCGAGCAGCGTGCCTCCCGCTCGCTCGACCGCTCCCCGGCGGCCCCGATGACCATCTTGCCCAGCCCGACGGCGAAGCCCAGCCCGAGCGCCACCCGCAAGCCGAAGCCGAAGCCCGCCAAGCCGGTCCGCCCCCGCCCGGTCGCCGGACTCAGCCAGCTTCAGATGGACAACGCGAAGATCATCGTCGACGTGGGCCGGGGCATGAAGATGCCCCGGCGGGGCCTCGTCGTCGCGGTGGCCACCGCCATGCAGGAGAGCGACCTGCGCAACCTGGCCAGCGACGTCCTCCCCGAGTCCGCCGACTATCCGCACCAGGGCAGCGGCTCCGACCACGACTCGGTCGGGCTGTTCCAGCAGCGGCCCAGCAGCGGCTGGGGCACGGTCCGGGACCTGATGCGCCCGACGTACGCGGCCCGGGTCTTCTACGAGGCGCTGCTGGAGGTCCCCGGCTGGGAGGAGATGAGCGTGACCGCCGCGGCCCAGTCCGTGCAGATCTCGGCGTTCCCCGACGCGTACGCGCAGCACGAGGAGCGGGCCACCACGGTCGTCGCGGCGCTGACCTGAGCCGGCTCAGGCGAGCCGGGTACCCCACTCGCCCGGCGGCTCGACGTCCACGCCGGCGACGACTCAGCTCGTCGGCACCCCACCGTTCGGCAGGGCCGCCGCAGCCGTCGGCGTGTCCGCCGCCACGGCCGGCCCGGCGAGGATCTCGTCCACCCGGGCCTCCCGGCGCCGGCGGGCCGTCAGCGCAGCCTCGACGTCCCGGCGGGCGCGCAGCGCCTCGGCGTACGCCCGCTCGCGGACGTGCCGGGCCTCCTCGCGGGCCGCGTCCAGCTCGAAGCGGGCCCGCGCCAGGATCTCGGCGGCCTCGGCGACGTCGCCCACGGCCGTTCGGGCACCGTCGGCCCCCGTCGCCGGCTCGTGCCCGCGCTCGATTAGAGCGCACAGGTGGGTCGTCTCGTCCCGGATCCGGTCCCAGTCGCGGCCCGACGCGGCACCCTCCGCGCGCGCGGCCAGCCGGCTCAACCGGACCGCCAACTCGTCGAGGCAGGAGTCGACCTGCCGCCGGTCGTAGCCGAACTCCACGACGGAGAACCTCATACTGTCGCCCCCAGGCAGCCCGGTGTTTTTTCCCCACCGCAGATCCTCGGCGGCGCTGGGGGGCCGACGAGGACGTTCGGGAAAAATGTTCAGCATCCGAGCGGCGACGCTCGCGCGGGTGTGGGGACCGTCAGACCCGCTTGGGCAGCACGACGACGCGGCCGAAGAACTCGTCGATGCGGCGCACCACGCCGTTGAAGTCGTCCAGGTCGATCGGTTTGGTCACGTAAGCGTTGGCCTGGAGCGTGTAGCTGCCGACGATGTCGGTGTCGGCGTTGGAGGTGGTGAGCACGACGATCGGAATGGTCCGCAGGTCGTCGTCCTGCTTGACCTCGCCGAGCACCTGCCGCCCGTCCATCCGTGGCATGTTCAGGTCGAGCAGGATCACGTCCGGCCGGCGGGCATCGGTGTGCCGGCCGGACCGGCGCAGGAACTCCATCGCCTCCCGGCCGTCGCTGACCACGTCGATGACCTTGTCGACGTCGGAGTCGGCGAGGGCCTCCTCGATCATCAGCACGTCACCCGGGTCGTCGTCAACCACGAGGATGCGAACGGGGCCACGGGTGCCTCCAGCCATGGGAACCTGCCTCGGGTCGACGCGGACGGCGACCTCACGATCGCCTGCTGGCGGGGAAATCTAGCCCATCACGGTGCGGACTGCGATGTCGGGTGGGCCGTGTCGGGCTGGTAGCCCAGCACCTCAACCAGCCCCGTCAACCTCAGCACCCGCTCGACCCGGCCGGTCGCGCCGGTCACCCGCAGCCAGCCGCCCCGGGCCGCGGCCTGGTTGTCGCCCCGGACGAACGCGGCGATGCCGGTGGAGTCGCAGAAGGTCAGCTCGGCGAGGTCGACCAGGAGGTGCCGCTCCCCCCGCTCGGTGAGCCGGTCGAGCACCGCGTTGAGCTCCGGCGCCGTGCTCGTGTCGAGCTCACCGGCGAGCCGCAGGCACGCCCCGGCACCATCCTGCTGCGCGTACGTGACGGTGAACGTCAACGTGGTCCCTCTCCGCTCCACCGCAGCCAAATGATTGCAGTGAAGCAAGTATACGCAGGTGGCGGCGGCCACCAGCAGGCCGCGCTCACCGCGTCCGCGCGCCCGCCCCCTCTTCGGGTCAGGGCAGGGTCGGCACCGCGTGCAGGTGCCGGTTCGGTCGACTGTGCGGCCCGCTCGCGCGCAGCGCGAGCACCGCTATGTCGTCATGGTCGCCGTGGGCCAGCCAGTCGCGGATCACCTGCTCGATCCGCTCGGCCAGCGCGGGGGCGGGCATCCGGTGGCAGCCGTCGAGCGTGCGCAGCAGCCGCTCGGCACCGAACTGCTCGTCGCCGCGCCGGCCACCCCGGGCCTCGGTCACCCCGTCGCTGTAGAGCAGGCAGGTCTCGCCCGGCGCCAGCTCGACGGTCACCTCGCCGATGCGCGGGTCGGGCACCACACCGATCAGCATTCCGCTGAGGGCGACCGGCTCCACCTCGCCGGAGACGCGCAGCACGAGCGGCGGCAGGTGACCGCCGCCGGACATGGTCAGGGTGAGCCCGCCGTCACGCCGGGGACGCGCCACACCGAGCACCATGGTCGCGAAGCGGCCCTGCCCGTGCGCCAGGGTGGTCTCCAGCAGCGTGTCGTTGAGCAGCCGCAGCAACCGGCCGGGGTCCGACTCCACCCGGTGCAGCGCCTGGAGGCACTGGCGAAGCTGGCCGGTGAACACGGCCGCCTCGACCCCCTTGCCGGAGACGTCGCCGAGGAAGAACACCGAAGCGCCGTCGGGCAGCCGGTGCGAGCCGTAGAAGTCGCCGCCGATGCGCAGCCCCGCCTGCGCCGGCCGGTACGCCGTGCCCCACTGCACACCGGCCGCCTCGGCCGGCTCCACCGGCATCAGGCTGGCCTGGAGGGTGTCGGCGACCTCGGCCTGGTCGCGGTAGAGCACGGCCGTGGTCAGCGCCGCGCCGGCCCGGGCCGCGAGGGCGCGGACCAGGCCGACTTCGGCCTCGTCGTCGTAGCGGGTCGAGCGGCGCGCGACGAGCAGCGCGCCCGCCGGCAGGTCCCGCCCCGGCAGCGGCACCACGCGGACGCTGACGTCGACGGCGTCCAGGCCGGGCAGCCAGCCGGCCTCGATTGCCAGCTCGACCAGCCAGTCCAGCGCGTGCGGCTCGGCGCCGGCGAGCCCCTCGTCGAGGACCGCCGGCAGGTCGACCGCGTTGAGCACGCCACTGTCGACGTTCGGGGCCTCGTCGTCGGCCCGGGTGGCCCGCCACCAGCGGGCCCGACCGGACCGGGAAGCGAGCACCAGCACGGCCACCTCGGCGAGGGTGGGCACGGCGAGCCCGACGACGGCGGCGGCAGCGCGGTCGGGGTGCAGCGGGTTGCCCAGCTTCTCCCCCACCACGGTCAGGAAGGCCGAGCGGGCCCGCTCGGCCAGCAACGCGTCGGCCCGGGTGACGCTCTCGGTGACGTCCTCGACGTAGCGGCAGCACCGGCCGGCGGACAGCGGCACCTCGCGGACGCGCAGCCGGCGGCCACGGTGGCCGAACTCGCCCCCGGCGCCCGGCGCGCACAGGCCCGCGACGCCGGACGCGGCGAGCCGCTCGCCGACGGTCACCTCGGGCAGCAGCCGCTCGGCGACCGGACTCAGGTGGCGCACCACACCGTCGGCGTCACAGACGATCAGGCCCTCGCGGAAGTGCTCGACGATCTCCGACCAGTCCGGCGTTGGCGGGTTCCGGTCGCAGGCCAGGGGTGGCAGCGCCGCGGCGGGTCGCGGCGGCACGTCGGCGGACCGGGCCGGGGCCCGCGCGGCGCTCGGCGTGGAGATCCGTCCGTCGCCCGGGTCCCAGTCCCTGACGTCGGCAGCAGTCACCAGCGGAGCCCCCACTCCCTCTCGATGCCCACC
>NZ_SMKJ01000386.1:0-5011 GCF_004348615.1 Micromonospora sp. KC207 | reverse complement strand
CCCTAGCTCCGCTCAACCCGAACCCCACGGAGGTACCCCATGAGACGTCGCCTTCTTCTCGTCGGTGCGCTGGCCACAGTCCTCGCCGCCGGCACGGCCTGCGGCGGCGGTGGCGACGACGCGGCTGGCGACGCGAGCACCGAGAAGCTGACCATCTACACCGCCCGCGACAAGAAGGTCTCCACGTTCGTGGTGGAGCGGTTCACCGCCAGGTACCCCGAGTACAAGGGCAAGGTGGAGATTCTCAACCTGGGCGCGCAGGAGATCCTGGAGCGGGTCCGGGCGGAGAAGGCCAATCCGCAGGCCGACGTCTGGTGGGGCGGCACCCAGCAGGGGCTCGCCGCCGGCGCGTCCGAGGACCTGCTGAGCGGCTGGCAGCCGGCGTTCGCCGGCAAGATGGACGCGAAGTACAAGGACGCCGAGGGCCGCTGGTTCGGGGAGATCCTGCTGCCCGAGGTCATCATGTACAACAACAAGGCGCTCACCCCGGAGCAGGCCCCGAAGGACTGGGACGACCTGCTGAAGCCGGAGTGGAAGGACAAGATCATAATCCGCGACGTCGCCGCCTCCGGCACGATGCGGTCGATCTACGCGTCGATGATCATCCGGCAGTCCCCGGACGGCAGCAACCCGCAGCCCGGCTACGACTGGCTGTCCAAGCTCGACGCCAACACCGGCTCGTACGCGGCCAATCCGGCCGACCTGTACCTCAAGCTCTCCCGCCAGCAGGGGGTGCTCAGCGCCTGGAACCTCCAGGACATCCTGCTCCAGGCCAACCAGTCGAACATGCCGTTCGGCTACGTGATGCCGGCCTCCGGCGCTCCGGTGCTGGTCGACGGCGTCGCCGCGGTCAAGGGCGGCAACACCAGCGGCGCTCAGAAGTTCATGGAGTTCCTCTTCGACGACTCGCTGCGCACCGATCTGGCCAGGGACTACTACCAGATCCCGGCCGTGGAGATCGCCGAGAAGCCGCAGTGGCTGGCCCAGCTCAACCTCAAGCCGCTGGACGTCGACTGGGACGTGATCGGCAAGAACGAGACCGAGTGGATCAACCACTGGAACAGCCAGATCAAGAACAAGGGCTGACCACGGTGGGCCGGGGCGGCACGCGTGCCGCCGGCGTGTGCCGCGCTGCGCGCCGCGCCCACGCGGGTGCCGCGTGGGGTGAGAAGGGCCCCTTCTCTACCGCAGGCGTTGAGAAGGGCCCCTTCCTTCAACCCGCGCCCGCCCCGGAGCCACCACCTAAGGAGAGGACGCCATGATCGATGTCACGCTGGAGTCGGTGAGCAAGCGCTTCGCGCGCGGAGGCGACACCGCGGCCGTGGCCGACGTCGACATCACCATCGCCGCCGGGGAGTTCTTCACCCTGCTCGGCCCGAGTGGCTGCGGCAAGACCACCACCCTGCGCATGGTGGCCGGGTTCTACTTCCCCACCTCCGGCCGGATCCGGTTCGGCACGGAGGACGTCACCCGGCGACCGCCGAACAAGCGCGACACCGGCATGGTGTTCCAGAACTACGCGCTCTTCCCGCACCTGTCCGTCGCGCAGAACGTCGCGTACGGGCTGAAGATCCGCAAGGTCGGCCGCGCCGAGGCGAGGCGGCGCGTCGAGGAGGCCCTCGGCCAGGTGCACCTCGCCGGGTACGGCGACCGGCGCATCGACGAGCTCTCCGGCGGCCAGCAGCAGCGGGTCGCCCTGGCCCGCGCCCTGGTAATCCGGCCGAAGACCCTGCTGCTCGACGAGCCACTGTCCAACCTCGACGCCAAGCTGCGCGAGGAGACCCGCACGGAGATCCGCCGGATCCAGCAGGAGGCCGGCACCACCGGCATCTACGTCACCCACGACCAGGCCGAGGCGATGGCCATGTCGGACCGGATCGCGGTCATGCAGTCCGGCCGGGTGCAGCAGATCGGCGCGCCGCGGGAGATCTACCACCGCCCGGCCACCAGCTTCGTGGCCCGGTTCATCGGGCGCAGCAACGTGCTCGCCATGCCGGTGCTCGACGCCACGGAGCAGACCGTCGCCGTGGGGCTGCCCGCCGGCGGGGAGGTCGTCGTGCCCGCGCCGGCCGGCCACGGGCTGCGCCAGGGGGAGACCGCCCTGGTGTCGGTGCGCCCCGAGCACATCGGCCTCACCTCGACCACCGACGTGGGCGCGCTGCCCGGCCGGGTCGCCGAGCTGGAGTTCACCGGGATGACCACCAACCTGGTCGTCGACACCGCCGGGGAGCGGGTGCAGGTGGCCGCCGTCGACGTGCCGGCCGGCATCGCCGTCGGCGACCAGGTCGGGTTGCGGCTGAACCGGGACCGCATGTGGGTGGTGCGCCCGTGACCACCATTCCCGCCACGCCGAGCCCGGCCACCGTCGCGCCGGTGACGAAGGACCCGGGCCCGCCGCCGGGCCCGCGCCGCCGGCTGGCCGCCCGGTTCGCCGGGGGCACCGGCTCCCGGTGGTTCCCGTACGTGCTGGTCTTCCCGCTCGCGCTGGTCCTCTTCGGGTACGTCGTGCAGCCCATGTTCGCCACCTTTGCCGAGAGCGTCGGCGTGCACGGGGTGGAGAACTACGGCAGCTTCCTCGCCGGCGACGGGGTGGCCCGGTCGTCCCTGGTCACCTCGCTGATCATCTCGGCGGCCAGCGTGCTGCTCTGCGGGATCGTCGGTGTGACGATGGCGTTTCTGCTCAAGCGCTTCTCGTTCCCCGGCCGCAGGCTGATCGAGGCGATAATCCTGGTGCCGGCGGCCCTGCCGCCGCTGATCGGGGCGATCTCGTTCCAGCTTCTCTACAGCGAAACCGGCATCCTGCCGCGCGGCCTCCAGCAGCTGTTCGGCGCGGAGAACCCGGTGCTGCCGTTCAGTGGCATCGCCGGGGTGCTGGTGGTGCACACGTTCACCATGTACCCGTACTTCTACCTGTCCGCCTCCGCCGCCCTCGGCGGGATGGACCCGTCGGTGGAGGAGGCGGCGTACAACCTGGGGGCCTCCCGGGTGCGGGTGTGGCGCACGGTGCTGCTGCCGATGCTCACCCCGGCGCTGGTATCGGCGTCGCTGCTGGTGTTCATGACGTCGCTGGCCTCGTACACCGCCCCGCTGCTGTTCGGCGTGGACCAGACGATGACCATGCAGATCTACATCAACCGCACCAACGGCGACCTGCCGATGGCGTCCACGTACGCGTCGGTGCTCGGCGTGGTGTCGGTGCTGTTCCTGCTCGGCATGCGCTGGTACGAGGGGCGGCGCAGCTACCGTTCCCAGTCCAAGGGGGTCGCCGCCCACCGGCGGGAGATCACCAACCCGTTCGGCCGGTGGCTCGCCCTGGCCGCGTCCCTGCTGGCCACGGCCGTGCTGTTGGCACCGGTGGCGACCATCGCCCTGGTGGCGTTCTCCCGGGACGGCTCGTGGACCACCGAGGTGATCCCGGTGCAGTACACGACGCGGAACTTCGTGACGATCTTCTCGGAGCCGAGGGCGTTCCAGCCGATCCTCAACTCGTTGCGGATGAGCCTCATCGCCACCGTCGGCTGCGTCGTGGTCGGCGTGCTCATCGCGTACGCGGTGCGCCGGCTGGACTTCCGCGGCCGGGGCCTGCTCGACGTGGCGGTCATGCTGGCCTGGGCGCTGCCCGGCACGGTGGTGGCGATCAACCTGATCTCCGCGTTCAGCACCGGCAACGCGTTCAGCTTCGGGCAGGTGCTCATCGGCACCTTCTGGATCATGCCGCTGGCGTACTTCGTGCGGTTCCTTCCGCTGGTGTTCCGGTCCAGCTCGGCCACCCTGGCCCAGCTCGACCCGTCGCTGGAGGAGGCGGCCCGCAACCTCGGGGCGTCCTGGTGGCGGGCGTTCGGCACGGTCACCCTGCGGCTGATGCTGCCGGGCGTGCTGGCCGGCGCGCTGCTCGCCTTCGTGCACGGGGTCGGCGAGTTCGTCGCCTCGGTGCTCATCTACACCTCGGAGACCGCGCCGATCTCGGTGGAGATCAACAACCGGATGTACTCGTTCGAGGTCGGCACCGCCGCCGCGTACGGCATGCTCCAGGTAATTTTGATCTTCGTGGTGATGGTGGTCTCCGGCCGCCTTGAGGGCGGCCGGCGCTCGACCCGGGAGGCGGCGCGATGGACGGCGTGACGACCCCCGCCGGCGACCCGGTGGCCGCCTGGCTCGCCCACGGCGGTCTGGTCCCGGCCACCCGGGTCCCCGGCGGGGAACTGGCGGCCGTCGCCGAGGCGGCGGACTTCGCGGTCCTGCCGGTCGGCGCGGTCGAGTGGCACGGCCCGCACCTGCCCCTGGGTACCGACCTGATCCTCGCCGAGGGCTTCGCCGCCGAGAGCGCGGCGAGGACCCCCGAGAGGACGGCCAGGACTCCCGGGGTCGCCGCGCCGGCCCTCGGGGACGGCGCGGCCTCGTCCGGCGGCGGGACCCCGGACGAGGCCGCGACCCCGGCGGCGGGCCCACGCGGGGTGCTCTTCCCCGCCGTCGCGTACGCCGCCTGCCCCGGCCAGACCCGGCCGTGGCCCGGCACCGTGGCGATCCGGCCGGAGATCGCGGTCGGCTACCTGGCCGACGTGATCGAGGGCATCGTGGCGGCCGGCTTCCCCCGGCTGCTGATCGTCAACGGCCACGACGCCAACATGTCCACCGTCCGGGCCGCCATGGAGTGGGTCTCCGGCCGGCGCACCGCCAGCCTGCTGCTGGTCAACTGGTTCCAGCTCGTCACGCCCGCCGAGACGACCGAGCTGTACGGGTCCCGCGTCTCGCGCGGCCACGGCGGCGCGTACGAGACGTCGGGGGTGCTCGGGTTCGACCCCAACGCGGTCCGGCTCGGCGCGGTCGAGGACCTGCCGCCGAAGCCGAAGCTGCCGGTGACCCACCCGTACGTGCTGGTGGAGTCGCGGCCCGACCCGTGGCAGGGCTGGTCCGGGCACGTCTCGCTGGCCGACGAGCCCGCCGGCCGGCGGGTGCGTGAGCTGGCCGGGGCGCGGCTGCGCGAGGTCGTCGCCGCCTGGGTGGCCGCCGC
>NZ_SMKJ01000385.1:0-5017 GCF_004348615.1 Micromonospora sp. KC207 | reverse complement strand
CCCTCCAGCGCACCCGCTCCCGACCCTCGGCGCCTTCCCGTCCGCGATCTTGCGCCTTGGGCCCGCCATCACGCCCAGCCGTCCGGCACGACTTACCATGCCCCGATGGAACCCGACTGCCTGTTCTGCCGCATCGTCGCCGGGGAGATCCCGGCAACCGTCGTCCGGGAGACCGATACCACCCTGGCGTTCCGGGACATCGATCCGAAGGCCCCGGTGCACGTGCTGGTCATCACGAAGAAGCACTACGCCGACGTGGCGACCCTGGGCCAGGGTGACCCGGCGCTCGCCGGCGAGCTGCTGGCCACGGCCGCCGCCGTGGCCGAGGACGAGGGGCTGCTCGGCGACGGCTTCCGGCTGATGTTCAACACCGGGGCGTACGGCGGCCAGGAGGTCTTCCACGTCCACGCGCACGTACTCGGCGGCGCGCCGCTGGGCCCGATGCTCTGCCGCTGACGTGTTGGGAGGGGCCCTTCCTGTACCGGAAGCGTTAACAGGGGCCCCTCCTTACACTCCAGGCGTGAGTGGAATCGATGGGCGGCTCGGGCGGATGGTGCGGCAGGTGCAGGCCGAGGGGCGGGTGCCGGCGGTCGCGGCTGCCCTGCACCGGGCGGACCGCCCGCTCTGGACCTGCGAGGCCGGCGGCACCGGCAACGACACCGCGCTCGGCCCGCAGACGCTGTTCCGGATCGGCTCGGTCACCAAGACGTTCACCGCCGTGCTCGTCGTGCAGTGCCGCGACGAGGGCCTGCTCGACCTGGACGACGCCGTCGGCCGGCACCTCGACGTCCCCGCGCACGGCGAGCTGACCGTGCGCCGGCTGCTGTCGCACACCGCGGGCCTGCAACGGGAGCCGCACGGCGACTTCTGGGACACCCTGCTCGCCCCCGGGGTGGACGAGTTGCTGGCCGACCTGGCCCGCGCCGAGCGGGTGCTACCGCCGGCCCGCCGCTTCCACTATTCCAACCTCGGCATGGCGCTGCTCGGCCAGCTCGTCGCCCGGCTGCGCGGCGGGACCTGGGCCGAGGTGCTCGCCGAGCGGGTGCTCGCCCCGCTCGGCCTGACCGCCACCACCGATCGGCCGGGCCCGGCCGCGGCGACCGGGTTCCTCGTCGACGCGTACTCCGACGAGGCACGCCCGGAGCCGCCGACCGATATCGGCGCGATCGGCCCGGCCGCCCAGCTCTGGAGCACCGCCACCGACATGGCCCGCTGGGCGGCGTTCCTGGCCGACCCGGCGGCGCTCGACCCCGCCGGCGCGGTGCTCGCCCCGGCCACCGTCGACGAGATGCGCTGGCCGCTGACGGTCACCGACGAGACGTCCTGGGGCGCCGGCTTCGGGCTGGGGCTCATCCTGGTGCCGCAGGGGGAGCGGGTCGTGCACGTCGGGCACGACGGGGCGATGCCCGGCTTCCTCGCCGCCGTGTACGGCCGCCGGGGCGGCGACGGCACCCCCGGCGCGATGGGCGCGGCGGTGCTGGGCTCGTCCGGGACCGGGGTGCAGGTCACGGACCTGCCGCACCGGCTGCTCGCCGCCGCCGTCGAGCACGACCCGGCAGACATCGAGTCCTGGCGTCCGGGGCCGCCCGCACCGGCGCACCTGCGCGGGATGCTGGGCCGCTGGTGGGGCGAGGGCTTCGAGTACGTCTTCAGCTGGCACGACGGCACCCTGCGGGCCCGGGGCGCGGATGACCCGGCGGGGCGGCCCCCGGCGGTCTTCGCCCCGCTGCCGGACCGGCCGGACGTGTTCCGCACCGTCTCCGGGCGGGAGGCCGGCGAGCTGCTGCGGCTGACCCGGGACGCGGACGGGGCGGTGGTGCGGCTGCACTGGGCCACGTACCGCTTCACCCGGGCCCAGGAGACCTTCGACGGGCACGACTTCCGGCGGTGACGCCGGACTCCGCCACCGGCCCGGCGACCCCGCGAATTGGACGAGGTGCCGCCGAGCGGGAAACGTTACGATGGGGGTAACGTCCGACCGCCGCGCCAGCAGGGCTCGGCGCCGAGATCGAGAGCAGGTGCGCAGGGCCCCTCGGCCCGACCTATGACCGGCACCCCACCTCCCGGCCCGCCCCGGGTGCAGACCAGGATCACCGTCCCCGACTCGAAGATCATGGTCAACCTGCTGGGCGCGGGCGACGAGATTTTGCGACTCGTCGAGCGTTCGGTCGACAGCGACGTGCACGTCCGCGGCAACGAGATCACCATCACTGGTGCTCCGGCGGACAACGCCCTCGCCGAGCGCCTCTTCAGCGAGCTGCTCGAACTGATCGAGAAAGGCGAGACCCTGACCACTGACGCCGTGCGGCGTACCGTCGGGATGTTGGAGCAGGGCGGCGCGGAGCGGCCCGCCGAGGTCCTGACGCTCAACATCCTCTCCCGGCGCGGGCGCACCATCCGCCCCAAGACGCTCGGGCAGAAGAAGTATGTCGACGCGATCGACGCGCACACCATCGTCTTCGGCATCGGCCCCGCCGGCACCGGCAAGACCTACCTGGCGATGGCGAAGGCCGTCCAGGCGCTCCAGGCCAAGCAGGTCAACCGGATCATCCTGACCCGGCCGGCGGTCGAGGCGGGGGAGCGGCTCGGCTTTTTGCCCGGCACGCTCAACGAGAAGATCGACCCATACCTGCGCCCGCTCTACGACGCGCTGCACGACATGCTCGACCCGGAGACGATCCCGAAGCTGATGGCGGCGGGGACGATCGAGGTCGCGCCGCTGGCGTACATGAGGGGCCGTACCTTGAACGACGCGTTCATCATTCTCGACGAGGCGCAGAACACCACGCCCGAGCAGATGAAGATGTTCCTCACCCGGCTCGGCTTCGGTTCCAAGATCGTGGTAACCGGCGACGTCACCCAGGTGGACCTTCCCGGCGGGACGACCAGCGGCCTGCGGGTGGTCCGGGAGATCCTGGAAAACGTCGAGGACGTGCACTTCGCGCAGTTGTCCAGCTCCGACGTGGTGCGCCACCGACTGGTCGGGGAGATCGTCGACGCGTACGCCCGCTGGGACGCCGAGCGGGAGAACCAGCAGGCGCAGGGCGTGCACGCCGTGCCGGGGCGGACCGCCCAGGGCGGTCGGGCCGGCCGGCGCCGACAGACCTAGGGAACCCAGTTGTCCATCGAGATCGCCAACGAGTCCGGTGTCGACGTCGACACCGACGCCGTGCTCGCCGTCGCCCGGCATGCCCTCGACGAGATGGGGGTCAACCCCCTCGCCGAGCTGTCCGTGCTGCTGGTCGACATCGACTACATGACCGAGTTGAACCACCGCTGGATGGGTGGCGACGGCCCGACGGACGTGCTCGCCTTCCCCATGGACGAGGGCAGCGTCGACCACGGGCCGGGCGAGTCAAGCGCGGCCGGCGGCGAGCCGGCGCTGCTGGGCGACATCGTGCTCTGCCCCGAGGTGGCGGCCAAGCAGGCCGCCACGGCCGGGCACTCCTCGGCCGACGAGCTGCACCTGCTCACCGTGCACGGGGTGCTGCACCTGCTCGGGTACGACCACGCCGAGCCGGAGGAGGAGCGGGAGATGTTCGAGCTCCAGGCCCGGCTGCTGGCCAGCTGGCGGTCGACCCGGTCGACGTGATGTCCGCCCAGGTGTCAGCGGCCGGCGCGGCGGCTGGCCTGCCCGATCTGCAACTGCTCGTCTTCGCGGCCGGGCTGGTGGTGCTCGGCGGCCTGATCGCGATGACCGAGGCGGCGCTCGCCGCCGTGTCACCGGCGCGGGCGGCCGAGCTGGCCCGCGACGGGGCCCGGGGCGCGCGTACGCTCCAGGCGGTCGCCGGTGACGTGGTCCGCCACCTCAACCTGTTGCTGTTGCTGCGGCTGCTGGCCGAGCTGACCGCCACCACGCTGGTCGCGCTGGTGGCGGTCGACACGTTCGGCGCGGGCTGGCGGGCGGCCCTGGTCACCGCCGGCGCGATGACCGTGATCAGCTTCGTGGTGGTCGGGGTCGGCCCGCGTACCCTCGGCCGGCAGCACGCGTACGCGGTCGGCCGGGCCGTCGCGCCGCTGGTGCGCTGGCTGGGCCGGGCCCTCAACCCGCTGGCTTCGCTGCTGATCCTGATCGGCAACGCGGTCACCCCGGGGCGCGGTTTCCGGGAGGGGCCGTTCGCCACCCAGGTGGAGCTGCGCGAGCTGGTCGACTTGGCCGAGCAGCGGGGTGTCGTCGAGCACGGCGAGCGGCAGATGATCCACTCGGTGTTCGCGCTCGGTGACACCATCGCCCGCGAGGTGATGGTGCCGCGCACCGAGATGGTGTGGATCGAGGAGCGCAAGAGCCTCTCGCAGGCCCTCGCACTGTTCCTGCGTTCCGGCTTCTCCCGGATTCCGGTGATCGGGGAGAGCGTCGACGACGTGCTCGGCGTGCTCTACCTGAAGGACCTGATCCGGCGTACCGAGGGCGGCGAACCGGCGGCGTCCCGGCTGCCGGTGTCGGATCTGATGCGCCCGGCGACGTTCGTCCCGGAGTCCAAGCCGGTCGACGACCTGTTGTCGGAGATGCAGGCCGCGCGCAACCACCTGGTCATCGTCGTCGACGAGTACGGCGGCACCGGCGGCCTCGTCACGATCGAGGACATCCTGGAGGAGATCGTCGGCGAGATCACCGACGAGTACGATGTCGAACGCCCGCCCGTCGAGCGGCTGGCGGACGGCGCGGTGCGGGTCGCCGCCCGGCTGCCCGTCGAAACCCTCGGCGAGCTGTTCGACGTCGAGCTGCCCGCCGACGAGGTCGAGACGGTCGGCGGCCTGCTCGCCCAGGCCCTGGGCAGGGTTCCGATTCCCGGCGCGGAGGCCGAGGTGGCCGGGCTGCGCCTGGTCGCCGAGGGCACCACGGGCCGGCGTAACCGGATCGACACCGTGCTGGTGAGCCGGGTCGAGCCGACCGGTTCCACCGACACCACCCCCGTGCGCGGCGAGCCCGCCGAGGCCCGGGGCATCCAGAACCGAGCCGAGGAGAGGCAACCCGCCGATGCCTGAGTCACCCGCCGCACCCGCCGCCCTGCCCACC
>NZ_SMKJ01000384.1:0-5049 GCF_004348615.1 Micromonospora sp. KC207 | reverse complement strand
CGGGGGCCTCGGCCACGGGAACGGGCCGGCCGATCAGCCAGCAGAGGAAACGGGCCATCGACGGATCAGCCGACCATGAGGCGATCGGCCTCGGCCCGGGAGATGTCGTACTGGGCACCGCAGAAGGTGCATTGCTGGACGTGACTGGTGCGAATCGGGATCAGTGGAACGAAGAAGAGGGTGAACTTCGTGGACCGCCGGCTGATCACCTGGGCGGCATGGTTGCCGCAGTTGCGGCACACCCGCTGCGCCACGCCCGACCGGTCCACCTTGGTGCGGAGCCCGAATATGAAGAACATCTCCCCCGAGTACCCACCCGCGCGCCCGTCTGCACATACCGTTGCGTCGAACAGGGCCGGGATCGCTCGGTTCCCTGGACGATTCCCGCCGGAACGAACAGCGACTACCCAAGATTCCGTGCACCGCCGGCGGTGGAGGGGCGCCCGCCCCTCCACCGCCGGCGATCAGGCCGACCAGTCGGGCCGCAGCGGGTACCCGTTCACCCCGCGCGGGCCGTTGCGGGTCGCCAGCACCTGGTGCAACTGGATTTCGTTGCGCTCGAACGCCAGCCGCGACCCCGCCATGTACAGCCCCCACACCCGGGCGGTGCCCTGGCCGACCTCGGCCACGCACTCGTCCCAGTGCGCCACCAGGTTGCGGCACCAGCCGGCGAGGGTCAGCGCGTAGTGCTGGCGCAGGTTCTCCTCGTGGTGCACCTCCAACCCGGCGTCGTGGATCTCGCTGATCAGCCGCCCGGGGCCGGCCAGCTCGCCGTCGGGAAAGACGTACCGGTCGATGAACGCGCCCGAGCGGTGCGGCGCCCGGTTGTCTGCCCGGGTGATGCAATGGTTGAGCAGCCGCCCCCCGGGGCGCAGCCGCCCGCCCAGCGCTCGGAAGTACGCCGGGTAGTTGCGCACCCCGATGTGCTCGGTCAGGCCGATCGAGGAGACCACGTCGAACTGCTCGCGCGGGGCGTCCCGGTAGTCCAGGTGCCGCACCTCGGCCAGCTCGGACAACCCCTCCCGCTCGATGGTTGCCTGCGCCCACTGCGCCTGCGCCCGGGACAGGGTCACGCCGAGCGCCTTCACCCCGTACTCGCGGGCCGCGTGCCGGACCATGCCGCCCCAGCCGCAGCCGACATCGAGCAGCCGCATCCCCGGCTTCAGCGCGAGCTTCCCGGCGACCAGGTCGTACTTCGCGGCCTGGGCCTGCTCCAACGTGTCGTCCGGGCTGCGGAACACCGCGCACGTGTACGTCATCGACGGCCCGAGCACCAACTCGTAGAAGGCGTTCGAGACGTCGTAGTGGTGGGAGATCGCGGTGCTGTCCCGAACGCGGGAGTGGCGCAGCCCGTTCACCACCCGCTTCCAGCGCGGCGCGGCCTCCTGCGGCGGAGGCGGCGGCGGCATCAGCCGCTCCCGGCCCAGCCCGCGCACCAGGGCCAACCCCTCGGCCAGCGACGGCGGGCGGAGCCTCAACTCGTCCTTGAGCAGACGCAACGCCTCGTACGGATCGCCCGGGTGCACACCGCCCAGTTCCAGGTCGCCGCTGACGTACGCCCGCGCCATGCCCAGGTCCCCAGGCGCAGTCAGCAGGTACGACAGGCCCCGCTCGGAGCGGACGTCGAGGGTGATCCCGGCGTCGGCCGGCCCGACGGCGCTGCCGTCGTACCCGGTGATCCGGACCGGCAGGGCCCCGGCCGTGACGGCACGGACCACGTCGGCCACGGTCGGGGTCGGGCGTCGGCCCCCGGCCGGCGGGACGGACGGCACATCGGCCGCCCCCTGTTCTCGGTCAATCAGGCTCATTTTCGCGCTACCGCCTTCTCGTAAAGTCCGGTGAGCCGGTGGTCCGGGTCGTAACGGTCCTTCACCGCGCGCCAGGTGTCCCCGCCGTAGAGCCGGTCGAACGCCTCGCGGTCGTAGTACGCGTCCGAGTAGAGCGACTTGTGGCCGCCCGCGTCGGACACCGCACGCTCGATCAGCCGGTTGACGTCGCCGTCGGCGGCGCCCTCGCTGATCGGCACGGTCCCCCAGAAGCCGATGTTGACGTAGTTCCGGCCGGGCTGGAGCGGATACAGCGGCCAGACCCGCGCCGAACCGGGGCCGGCCGGCTCGCGCAGCCGCAGCGGGCAGAGCCAGACCGGGGACATCCGCACCTCTCGGGCGAACCAGCGCAGGAAGTCGGCGGTGCCCTCCAGGGGAATCTCCACGTCCTGCACCACCCGCTCGCGGGCCGGCTGGCCGCGCAGCCGGTCGAGCCGGGCCACCACCTGGTGCCGGTGCTCCAGCCGGACCAGCCGGTGGTAGACGTCGCTGCGCCGCAACCGGGCCGGCCAGAGCCGCCGCACGACCGGGTGCTGCGCCCCGAACGCCGCCGAGCACCAGAACCAGTCGGTGTCCCACCGCCACAGGTAGTCGTGGGTGGTCAGCCAGTCGCGGGTGCGTCGACGCAGCGAGCGGTAGTAGATGTCCTGGCCGGTGTAGTCGCTGACCTGCGGCGCGTCGTCGGTGAAGGTCGCCAGCACCAGATACGCCTCGCCGGGGCTGAACATCACTCCGTCCATCGCGTCCACCGGCTCACCGGCGAAGGACCGGGTCGCGGTCACCTCGGCGATCGCGTCGGTCAGCGCGCCCAGGTCGGTGAAGCGGACGTTGCGCAGGGCCACGTACCGGCACACCGGTGCCAGCTCGATGCGCAGCCGGGTGGCGTAGCCGAGGCTGCCCAGCGAGTTGGGAAAGGCGGCGAAGAGGTCGGCGTGCGCCCCGTCGGACCGCACGGTGACGATCTCGCCCGTGCCGGTGAGGATGTCCATCTCCAGGACGGACTCGTGCGGCAGGCCGTGCCGGAACGAGGTGGACTCGATGCCGAGCCCGGTGACCGCCCCGCCCAGGGTGATCGTGCGCAACTGCGGCACCACCAGCGGCATCAGCCCGTGCGTCAGGGTCGCCTCGACCAGTCGCTCGTACGTGCACATGCCCTGCACGTCGACCGTGCGGGCGGTCGGGTCGACGCCGATCACCCCACCGAGGCCGCTGACGTCCAGGCCGGGGGCGCTCGGTGCCGACCTCGGGCGGAACAGGTTCGAAGTGCGCTTGGCCAGGCGCACGGTCTCGCCGGCGGGCACCGCGGCGTACGACCGCCGCAGCAGATCCACCGCTCCGTCGTGGTCAACTCCATGATCCACACGGATAGCACACATGAGATCACTGTACGCGGGAATGATCGATCCAGTGGGACGTCCACGGTGGCCTTTCCCACGTCAGGAGGCCCGCCCGAGCTACCGTGAGCGCATGCCGAAAGCCGTCTGGAACGACCTGGTGATCGCCGACAGCCACGACACGGTGGTGGTCGAGGGCAACCACTACTTCCCGCGTTCCGCCCTGCGCGACGATGTGGTCCGCGAGTCCGCCACGCACACCTACTGCCCGTGGAAGGGCACCGCCTCGTACTACACATTGGAGCATGACGGGCGAACCAGCGCCGACGCCGTCTGGTACTACCCGGAGCCGAAGCCGGAGGCCGAGATGGTCCGCGACCGGGTGGCGTTCTGGAAGGACGTCGAGGTCGTCGACTGAGCCGGCCCCCGTCGGCGCAGCGGCCGGGCAGCACCAGCAGCGACGCGCCGCGCAGCGCGTAGTACGCCCCGAGCAGCAGGGGGGTCGACCCGGTCGGTGAGCCAGCCGGAGGCGATCGTGCCGACGATGTCGAACAGGCCGACCAGTGCGAGCAGCCCGGCGGCGGTGGTCCCGGCCATGCCGTGGTCGTGCGCCGCCGGCACGAAGTGGGTGCCGACCAGCCCGTTGGTGGTCGCGCCGCAGATCGCGAACCCGCCGGCGAGCAGCCAGAACGGCCGGGTCCGCGCGGTGTTGGCCAGCACGGAGACCGCCCGGGCACCGGCCCCGCCGGCCGGCGGCGCGGGCGGGACCACCTCCGCCGCGCCGTAGGCGGGCACCCCGAGATCCGCCGGGTACTCCCGCAGCAGCCATCCCACCAGGGGTACGACCGCCAGCGCGGCCCCGGCGACGACGAGCGCCGCCGTGCGCCAGCCATGGTCGCGGACCACGACGGCGACCAGCGGGGGGAAGACGAGCTGGCCGGCGGCCCCGCCGGCGGTCAGCACCCCGGTCACCAGCCCCCGCCGTTGGACGAACCAGCGCCCGGTGACGGTCGCCACGAAGGCCAGCGCCATCGACCCGGTGCCCAGCCCGACCAGGTCCGGCGACGTGCTCACCTCCGCCGGGGTCGCCGCCGGGATCGACCTCTGCCTGCACGTCGTGCGCACCGACCACGGCAGCGACGTGGCGAACCGGGCGGCCCGGCGCTGCGTGGTGCCGCCCTGGCGCGACGGCGGGCAGGCCCAGTACATCGAGCGGCCGGTCCCCCGGAACCCGGAGAACGGCACCGCCGCCACCCGGGAGTGGGCCCGGCAGCGGCTGCACGAACCGGTCGCCCTACGCGACCTGGCCGCGCACGCCCGGATGAGTGTGCGCACCTTCACCCGGCACTTCCGCTCCGAGACCGGCCCCAGCCCGGCCCAGTGGCTCTTGCAGCAACGAACCGACCATGCCCGGCTGCTGCTGGAGACGACGGACCTGAGCGTCGAACAGGTGGCCCGCCGGTCCGGCTTCGGCACCGCCGCCGCGCTGCGCCAACGCCTGCACGGGCGGATCGGCGTCTTTCCGTCGGCGTACCGCCGGGCCTTCCGGGCCCGCGCCTAGCTCATCTCGTTCAGCCACGGTGGGGATGGAACTGCGGCCGCAGGGCCCGGAGCTGGGCCAGGTGCTTCGGCAGGTGGACGCGGGCGTGCAGGTCGAGGGTGCGTGCCCAGGGCAGTGTCTCGTCGACCCGCAGGTCGACGCCCTCGTGCAGCCTGGACTCCACCGGCGTCTGCGCCGCCACAGCCGTCGGCATCATCGCGCGCAGGTGCGCCGGATTGGCCGGGTCGCCCTGCACGACGAAGACGTTGTGCCCGGCCGGATGATTGGCCGTGGCGTTACTGACCAGCACGTGGTCGACCTGCTGCAGGCCCTGCTCGCGGGCCAGCAC
>NZ_SMKJ01000383.1:0-5080 GCF_004348615.1 Micromonospora sp. KC207 | reverse complement strand
GCCCCCGGCCGGGGCGACCGCCGGGCTACCGGCCTGGCCGCCCGCGCCGGCCCCGTCGGCCGGCTTCCCTCCCCCGCTCGGCGCACCCGTGGGCGGCTATCCGCCGGTCGCCGCGCCCACGCCGCCCGGCTACCGGCCGCCGTTCGCCCCGCACGGCCCGTACGCCAAGGGGCCGCAACCGGCACCGCCACCGCCACTCCCGCCGGCCAAACCGCCGAAGCAGCCCAAGGAACGGTCCCCGCTGGGTGCCGTGACCTTCTCGCTGATCTTCCTGGCGCTCGGCGTGGTCGCCGTGCTCGACCTGCTGGACGTGGTGGAGGTGGGGGCGGCGGCGTACTTCGCAGCGGCCCTGGCGACCATCGGGCTGGGGCTGCTCGTCGGCACCTGGTTCGGTCGGGCGCGGTGGCTGATCGCGCTCGGGCTGGTCACCGCGGCGGCGCTCGGCGTCGCCACCGTCGCGGAGTCCTACGACCGGGTCCGTGGCGTGGAGGGGGACGTCACCTGGGCTCCCACGGACCGCCGCGACGTGGCCGACCGGTACGAGAACAACTTCGGCGACGCCGTGCTGGACCTGCGCGCCATCGACTTCGACAAGCAGGAGACCCAGATCACCATCGCGATCAACTTCGGCCACGCGACCGTGGTGGTGCCACCCAACGTCGACGTCACCACGCTGGCCGACGTCAACGCCGGGGACGCGACCATCTTCGGCAACCACTCGCACGGGCTTGTTGGCCGGCCCCGGGAGAGCACCGACCTCGGCGCGGACGGCGCCGGCGGCGGGAAGCTACGCCTCTACATCCACGTCAACGCCGGAGACCTGGAGGTGACCCGGTGAAGGCGCACCGCACCGACGTCGTGTCGCTCGGCTTCGGCCTGTTCTTCGCCGCCCTCGCCGCCTGGTGGCTGTTCGCCCAGCTGCTCGGCCTGGCCCTCCCGCCGATCGGCTGGTTCCTGGCCGGAGGCCTGCTCCTGATCGGCGTGCTGGGCCTGGTCGGCGCGCTGCGCTCCGGCCGGGGCGACCGGACGGCCGCCCCACACGCGGCAACCACCGGTGCCACGGCCACCGAGGTCGGTGCCCAGCCGGCCGAGGAACCCGGCGCCGACCTCACCGCCACCGAAGCAGGTGGCGAGCGGGCCGACGAGTGGCCGATCGCCGCCGTCTCCGACAGCCTGCCCGAGGTGGTCGAGGGCCGGCCGGTCAGCGGCGTCCAGGCTCCCCGCTGGTCGCCGACCGAACCGCCCGACGAGGACCTGGCCACCCGGGAGTTCGGGACCGGGGCGGCCCGCGAGCGGGACACCGAACCGCTGCCCCGATTGGCCGCCGACGCGATCGCGCCGTACCCGCCGGTGGAGTCGGACGCCCCGCCGCAGCCAGGCCCCGAGCGAACGGGCGGTTGACCGCTGTGGTGCGGGCCCCGGCGGAGTGCGCATATGCTGGCCGATGGAGATCTCGCCTCCGCCGGCCGGCCCACGTTGCGGACCCCACCCGCAGCCGAGCCGTCGGGCCACCGACGACCGAGCCGCGTCGCGGGGCCTCGCCCGAGGCCCGGCCGCCCGTTCGCCGGCCCGTTCGCGCTCGCCCCCCGACCGGTCGCCGTGGCGATCCCACCGCGATTCCCGTCTCTACCTCGTCAGGAGCCCGTTCGACATGACCCAGTCCCCCGCCGTGCGCACCTCTGGCCGGCTCGGTCCGGTCCGCATCGGCGAGCGCGCCGCCCGTACCCTCGTCACCGAACTCGCCCGGCGCAACGACCCGAAGGCAGCGCTGCTGTTCGGCGCGACCCCGGACTCCGCGGTTCTGGCCGCGGCGATCGACGCCCTGCTGCCCGGCGACACCCTCACCGTCGTGCCGGCCGGGTCGGCGACGCCGGCCGTGCTGCGCGAGCACGTGACGGCCCAGGGCCGCTGGGTCGCCGACCGGGTACGCGTGGTGGACTCCCTCGCCGAGGCCGAAGCCGCCGAGGTGGTGATCGCCGCCGAGCCGCTCACCGGCACCGCCGACGAGGCCCGGACCACCGTCGACGGCCTGGCGAAGTACCTCGCCGATGGGGCGGTGCTCGCCGTGGCGGTGCCCGCCACCCCGGCCCGGACGGCCGGCGCGGCTGCCGAGTTGGAGCGGCAGGGCGCGCTGCACGGCGTCGGGAGCGACCTGGTGCTGCGCAACTCCCCGCCGGTGCGGGTGCACCGGCTCCGGTTCACCCCGGCCGACGCGACGGTCGCCGCCCGCCTCGCCCCGGCCCACCGGCCGTCGAGCGTCCCGCTGACCCGGGGCATGCACATCGACTCCAACGGGGTGGCGGCGGCCGGCATCGCCCTCGGCCTGGCGGCGCTGACCCGCCTCGCCCGGCCCAAGTCGAAGCTCTGGCTGCTGCCGGCCCTGGCCGCCGCACCGGTGGCCGCGTTCTTCCGGGATCCGGAGCGGGACGTCCCCGAGGACCCGTCGGCCGTCGTGGCCGCCGCCGACGGGCAGGTGCTGTCGGTGCAGCGGCTGCACGACGAGCGGTTCGGCGACGGCGAGTGGCTGCGGGTCGCGGTGTTCCTGTCGGTGCTGGACGTGCACGTCAACCGCTCCCCGGTGGCCGGCAAGGTGGTCGACTACTTCGTCGCCGACGGCGGGTTCGTCAACGCCATGAAGCCGGACGCCGAACACAATGTGGCGGCGTACACGGTGCTGGGCACCGAGCACGGCACCGTCGTCGTGGCGCAGCGCACCGGGCTGATCGCCCGACGGATCGTGCAGCGGGCCCCGATCGGGTCGCTGCTGGCCAGGGGCGAGCGCTTCGGCCTGATCCGGTTCGGCTCGCGGACCGACGTCTACCTGCCGGCCGACGCGGCCGACCCGCTGGTCGGGCCGGGCGACCGGGTGGTCGGCGGGTCCACGGTCATCGCCCGCTGGCGCTGACCCGGGCACGACGAAAGGGGCGCCGCTGGCGCGGCGCCCCTTTCTGGTCGATCGTCGGCTCAGGCGGTGCGGCGCTGGCGCAGCCAGAGCACCGGGCCGCTGACCAGGTAACCCACCACGATCAGAGCGAAGGTGAGCCGGACGTCGACCAGCGCGCCGACCACCGGGGCCAGCCAGAGCCACGGCGGCAGCTTCACCAGCCGGGCCAGCTTCGCGTACGGGAAGCTGGAAACCATCGCGAAGGCAAGCAGCGCCACCCCGACGATCTGCACGAGGCCGGGCAGCGGCAGGCCGAGGGCGACGGTCAGGGCCAGCACGGCCGCGGCCATCGTGGTCGGCACGCCGCAGAAGAAGCGGCCGTCTCTGGGCGAGACGTTGAACCGGGCGAGCCGGATCGCCGCGCAGGCGGCGACGAGCGCGGCGGCGACCGCTGCGGCGGCTCGCGGGGCCTCGCCGGCGAGCGAGGCGTAGACCACCACCGGGGCTGCCAGTCCGAAGGAGCACATGTCGGCCAGCGAGTCCATCTGGGCCCCGAACGGGCTGGCCACCCCGAACCGGCGGGCCAGCGCGCCGTCGAGTCCGTCGAACACCACGCAGGCGATCAGCAGGAGCGCGGCGAGGCGCACCTCGCCCTGCATGGCCACGAAGATGGCGTTGATGCCGAGCATGAGGCTGGCCAGCGTGCAGGCGTTGACCAGCGCGAACTTGGCCCGGCGGGCCGCCGTCCGCGCACCGGGCAGCAGCGGGATCGACATCGACGCCGCGTCGTCGACCGGGGCGCTGGGGCCCACGGCCGGACTCACTGGCACGACCGCCTCGACCTCGGTGCGCCGGTACCGGTCGAGGCCGTAGCGGCGGCGCTGCCGGTCGAGGTAGCGGTGCTCGGGCGAGGCCAGGTCGGTGCCCGCGGCGGCGACACCGTCGCGGCGCCCCACCCGGACGAGCAGCACCTGGCGGGCGAACGTGCTGCTGCGGCGCAACGGGCCCGCCCAGCGACGCCCTGCGGGGCGCGGACTGTCAGTCGTACGACGCCGGTGCCATGGGGCTCTCGGCACGTTTCCTCCATCACCGGATCGGGCTGGCCGCCACGAGGGCGGATGTCCGGCTGTCTCGTGCCGGACCGCTTCCTGGCCCGGCAGCCGTCAAAGCGGAGTACACCATTGCACAGGGGTGGGGGGCTTGGCGATAGCTGCCGGCGGTGCTTGTATCTCTGTTGAACCGCGCGAATCGCCTTTTCATTCCCATCTCAGGCCCGATCGCCCGATTCTCCATAACCCCGCCTTCAGCCTACCGGAGGCCGTCCTCACCGACTCGGCGGGCGGGCGCTATGCGGCCCGATGTCCGGTTACCAGCGCCGCCACCTCGGTCATCGGCAGATCGTCGAGCCGGTCCGGCGGGAACCAGGCGGCGGCGGCCGTCGACCCACCGGCCAGCTCGGTGACCCGGGCCTCGGTGGGCTCGTCTACCACCGCCCGGTAGATGACCCGCACCCCGTGCCAGTCCAGCGGCCGGCCCTCCGGCCCCAGCTCGCCGGGATCGTACCGGTGGTGGACCGCGAGCAGGTCGACCACCCGGCCGAGCTGGCCGGTCTCCTCGACCAACTCGCGGAGCAACCCGGCGGCCGGCTGCTCGCCGTGGTCGGTGCCGCCGCCGGGCAGGTGCCAGCAGCCGGCCCCCGGGTACCCGTCGGCGATCAGGGTGAGCAGCACCCGCCCGGCCGGGTCGGCAACCAGCCCGTACGCCGCGAAGCGCTGCCGCCGGTCGGCCTGGACCGGCGGGTACGGGCCACGGGCCGCGCCGGGCGCGGGCTGCGGCAGCGGGGTGACCGGCAGGCCGAGCACCTCGGCGGTGAACGGCATCAGCGGCAGCCGGGCGGCCTCGTCGAGGGTCGACCAGCGCACCAGGTCAGCGGTGCCGTCGGGCTCGCCGCGAAGCGTGCCGCCGGTCACCTCGACGGCGAAGACGATCCGGTCGGTGTGCAGCGCCACACCCGGCAGCCCGGTGACGTCCGAGACTGCGGCCAGCACGCCGGTCACCTCGACGGCGAGCCCGGTCTCCTCGGCGTACTCCCGGACCACGCCGGCCTCGGGATGCTCCCCGTGCTCCAGCCCGCCCCCGGGCACCTGCCACACCCCGGGGTGGTCGGCCGACGGGGACCCCCGTACGAGCAGAACC
>NZ_SMKJ01000382.1:0-5090 GCF_004348615.1 Micromonospora sp. KC207 | reverse complement strand
GCGTAACTGACCGCGCCGTGCAACACGGCCCGGTCGCCGAGCACGGCCCGGTGTACCTCGGTGGCGCTCGGCGCGGCGGCGGCGACCAGGGCCTGGAGCCGCTCGACGGCCGGGTCGTCGAGCTGGGCGGCGGCGCCGCTGAGCAGTACCCGGCCGGGATCGATCACGCAGACGCAGGAGACGATCAACCGGGACCACGCGGTCAGCACCTCGTCCAGGTACCCGGCGGCCCGCTCGTCGGCGCGGGCCAGCTCGACCAGGGCGGCCACCGGCGCGTCCGGTCGCCGGCCGGGGGCCAGGGCCACCATCCGCTCGGCGACGGCGTTCTCCGACCAGCGGGCCTCGAACGGGCCGACCCCGTCGTGCCCCCGATCGACCGGGTCCAGCGGCAGGAAGCCGACCTCGCCCGCCGCCCCGCCCGCGCCCCGGCGGACCTGGCCGTCGAGCACCAGTCCCGCGCCGATGCCGTCAGCGACGTGCAGCAGCAGCAGGTCTGCGACGTCGCTGCCGGCGCCGGCCGCGTGCTCGCCGGCCGCCATCAGGTTGACGTCGTTGTCCACCACCACCGGCACCCCGAGGTGCCGCTGTACCGCCTCCCCTATCGGCCGGCCCTCCACGAGGCCGACCGAGGGGGCGAGCCGGACGGCGCCGCCGGAGGAGACGCCGGGCGCGGCGATGGCGACACCCCGCAGCGCCGGCAGGCTGTCGCCGGCCAGCTCGGGCACGGAGCGGCAGATGGTGTCGATGATGTCGCCGGTGAGGCGGACGGTCCGGTGGGCGACCACCGTGCCGTCGCTGTCGGCGATCTCGCAGGTGAGCCGGGACGGCTCCAGCGAGACGGCGGCGACCAGCTCGGCGCGCGGGTTGAACTCCAGCATCGCCCGGGGGCGGCCGGCGCGGGATGTCCCGGGTCCCCGCTCGATGAGGTAGCCCTCGGCGATCAGTTCGCGCACGAGTGGGGTGAGCGTGGCGGGGCTCAGGCCGGTGAGCTCGGTCAGCTCGGCGCGGGAGAGCACCCGCACCTGGCGGGCGGTGGAGATCACGGACAACCGCTTGATCTCCTTCGACCGCTCCCGGCTCACCGGGCTCGTTGGTGGTGTCACCACGTCAGTCACATTTCCTTCCTACGGCGAACGAACTATTGAGTCAAGTAACGAAAGCGTCTCGGACTCCCAGGGGTGCCTTCAGGAGCAGCGAAAACGCCCCCTTCGATACCGGTGCCGGGTTCGATCCGCGCGACCGCACCGGCACCACAGGAAAGCAGGCCGGGCTGAATTTGTTTCTTTTGCAAAGGAAGAAAAACCTTGCAAAGCATTGACGGGCCGCCGCGCCGGTCCCTAGCGTCACCGGGCGAAGGCCTTCCAGTGTGTACGGACGTCCACGTCGCCGCTGTACCCGCGGCGTCTCTTTGCTGCCCTGCCCGGGTGGCCCGGCGCCCGTCGTCGGTGCCCACCGTTTCCACCCCACCGTCTCGCGTCCGCTCAACGACCCCGCGTCGACGCCGTGCGTCCGACGACGGTGGCCGCTGCCCGGACCGTGGTAGTTCCGGAAGGATCCGCATGCGAATCAAGGCGTTCCTGCTACCCACGGCGCTCGCCCTGGCCCTGTCCGGGGTGCCCGCCGCCGCCCTGGCCTCCCCCGCCGGCCACCCCGTCGGCCAGCCGGCCGACGCCGTCGACCTCGACGTCCTCTTCGTCAGCGCCCACCCCGACGACGAGGCCGGCAGCCTCGCCACCATGGGGCAGTGGAAGGAGCGGCACGGCGCCAAGGCCGGCGTCGTCACCATCACCCGGGGCGAGGGCGGCGGCAACGCCGTCGGCCTCGAAGAGGGCCCCCCGCTCGGCATCATCCGCGAGCGGGAGGAGCGCACCGCGATCGGCCGGGCCGGGGTGGAGAACCTTTACAACCTCGACCGGGTCGACTTCTGGTACACCGCGTCCGCGCCGCTGTCCGAGCAGATCTGGGGAAACGACGACACCCTCGCCCAGATCGTCCGGGTGATCCGGCAGACCCGGCCCGAGATCGTCATGACCATGAACCCGTCGCCGACCCCGGGCAACCACGGCAACCACCAGCAGGCCGCCCGGTTCGCCGCCGAGGCGTTCCACGCCGCCGCCGACCCGGCGGCGTTCCCCGAGCAGCTCCGCAGGGAGGGGCTCAAGCCGTTCCGGGCCGCGAAGTTCCTGCGTACGGGAGGCACCGGCACCTCGGCCACCGGGCCGGACTGCGCGTCCAGCTTCGTCCCGACCGTCCCGACCGACCAGGTCTTCGGCGTCTGGGAGGGCACCCCGAGCGCCACTGGGAAGACCTGGGCCGAGATCGAGGTCGACGCCCGCCGGGAGTACGTCACCCAGGGCTGGGCCGGCACCGCCGCCGCCCCCACCGACCCGGCGAAGACGCGCTGCGACTTCTACACCCTGGTCGACAGCCGCGTCCCGTACGACCCGGCGGACGCCTCCCCCGAGGCGATCCTGCGCGGCTCCGTGCTGCCGAACGCGGCCGGCGGGCTGCCCCGGGGCACCGAGCTGTACCTCACCACCGACCGGTTCGACCTCGCCCCCGGCGAGACCGTCAAGGTCACCGCGCACGTGCGAGCGCCCCGGGACCGGGCACTGGCCGCGCCGCGGATCGACCTGCGGCTGCCGCAGGGCTGGACTGCCACCGGCTCCGGCGCGCTACGGGGCGCCGTAGCGGCCGGCGAGGAACGGACCACGGCGTTCACCGTCACCGTCCCGGCCGACGCCGACACCAACCAGCAGCAGCTCGTCGGCGCGACCCTGACCACCCGTCAGGGCGTCGGGCGCACCGACCGGGCCGTCCGGGTCGTCGCCGACGTGCGCGGCACCCTGGAACCGCTGCCCGAGGTGGGGCTGTTCCGCGAGTGGGCGGGCGACAGCGGCTACCCGCAGCTCGACACCCTGATCAAGCCGGTGCTCACCGTCGGCTCCGGCCAGAGCCGGTCGGTCCGGATCGACCTGCGCAACCACGGCGAGGCCGCCCAGAGCGGCACCGTGACCCTCGGCCTACCCGCCGGTTTCTCCGCCGACGCGGCGACCAGGAGCTACGCCGACCTGGCCCCCGGCGCGACCGGGGCGGTCACCTTCACCGTCACCAACACCGACGCCACCCTCCCCACCGCCAACGCGGGCGGCACGGACGGCGACTACGGCATCACCATCACCACCACCAGCGCCGCCGGCAGCACCGTGGAGACCGGCGCCCTGGAGATCGTGCCGACCACCGAGGTTCCGCGGGCCGGCCACGACCACGCCGTCGACGGGGTGGCCTTCCCCGGCGAGTATCCCGGCGCGGAGCTGGACTTCTCCCGGATCTGGGAGGGCCAGGCCACCACGCCCCAGGACGCCTCGGCGAAGGGCCACATCGCCTGGACCGCCGACGCGCTGAAGGTGTTCGTACGGGTCACCGACGACGTGCTCGGCCGCAAGGTCGTGCCGCAGGACTGCAAGCGGCAGCGGCGCACCGACAGCGTCGAGATCATCGTCGACCCGAAGGGGAACTCGTCGGACACCTCCACGGTGTTCAAGGCCGGCATCTTCCCCGTCACCGACGACCCGGCCAACGGCGACCCGCCGTGCTGGCAGCGCGACGCCGACAACCGGCAGGGTCCGGGCGCGACGACCGCGCCGGGGATGACCGTAGTCAGCAAGGTGACCAGCCCGTACGCCGGCTACACCATCGAGGCGAGCATCCCGTTCGCGGTGCTGCCCGACGCGGTGGACCCGGCCCGGACGGGCTTCAACGTCCTCGTCTACGACTCCGACACCCAGGACCTCAGCTCCCAGTCCCGGCTGGGCTGGTCCACGTTCACCGGCGTGCGGGCCGACCCGTACCGGTACGGCCTGGCGACCCTGCCCGGCTACACCCCGGCGGCCCGGCAGCCCAGTGCCCCGGTGTTCCCGGACACCGCCGCGCGCAGCGTGCACAGCCCGCAGACCATCGCCCAGTCGGCGGTCGACGGGGTGGCCCCGGCCGCCGTGTCGCGGCTGCCGGAAGAGGCGCTGCGGCTGACCGACCAGCGCCGGGTGGCCGGCGGGGTGCGGGTCACCCTGCGCGCCGACCGGGCCGGCACGGCGTACCTGTACGCCTGGGACGGCGACGCCGCCCTCGGCGACCGGACGGTCGAGCTGAGGGCCAACCGGTCGGTGACCGTCGTCGTCCCGGTCGCCTCGGGTCGGCCGACCGCCCTGCTGGCCGCGTACGAGTCGAGCGGCTCGGCCCTGGCCCGCAGCCTTCCCCTGCGCTGACGCGCGTGTTGGGAAGGGCCCCTTGTACAACGGAATGCGTTGACGAGGGGCCCTTCCTTGCACCCTCAGCGCAGGCGGTAGACGGCCATCCGGGCGTCCGCGTGGCGCAGGTCGGCGAGGGTGGCCAGGGTCGGGGACTCCGGGGCGACCCGCCGGTCCACCACCAGCCAGCGCACGCCGTAGGTGTCGCGCAGGTCGGCCAGGCCCTCGGCCGTGGGGGCGGTGAACGCGGCATCGTTGGCCCGCAGCCGTCCGTCGTCCCAGAACGGGGCGTACGGACCGCCGGGCAGGCCGACCATCCGGGGCGCGAACGCCCACCCCTCCACCAGCACGGCGCGCTCGGTGTACGCGCTGAGCCAGAACGACCGGGCGTCGCACCAGCCGCTCACCACCGCCCGGCAGTGCACGTTGGTGGCCACCACGTCGCCGGGATCGCTGTGGTCGTGCACGTACCGGGCCGCTGCCACCCGGGAAGCCGGCATCCGCTCCACCGGGTACGCGCCGCCGTTGGGAAACCGGTGCGCGGCGGCGGCGTCCAGCACCAGCCCCGGCCCACCGGCGACCAGGGCGGCGGTGAGCAGCACCACGCCGCCCCGCCCGGCCAGGCCCGGCCAGCGCCCGACCAGCGCCGGCCAGCACAGCCCGGCCAGCAGCGCCACCGCCGCCAGCGCCGCCGCCCACGCCAGCAGCGGCAGCACCGGCGCGTACGACGGGGTCGACGGGGACGCGGCCGGGTGGCGCAACTGGACGGCGGTGAGCAGCACGGCGAACCCGGCCGCCCCCGCGCCGAGCAGCGCCCGCCCCCGGGTGCCCAGCGCGGCGGAG
>NZ_SMKJ01000381.1:0-5166 GCF_004348615.1 Micromonospora sp. KC207 | reverse complement strand
CGTCCCGGGTGAGTGGTGGCGGCACCAGGTGAGCACGCATGTCCGCGATCCTGCCGGGAAGCCGCCGCGTGGGACAGCGCATGCCGGCGTGGGCCGCGTCACCTACCGCTGGTTTATGAATTGTTCTCACGGATGAATCGGAAATGTCATAACTTGACCCCGTGAGCAACCGACCCCTTGCCTCCGCTGGTCGTCTCGTCCCTCTCCTCCGCGCCGGGCTGATCGGCGGCATCGTGATCGCCGGCGCGCTCTACCCGCTGGCCGCCGTCACCGGCCTCGGCGCCCAGGCCACCGCGCACGCCGTGGAACAGAAGACCGGCATCCTGCGCACCGCGCTGCCCGCCGAGACGTCGTACGTGTACGCGCCGGACGGCCGCACCGTGCTGACGATGTTCTACGAGGAGTACCGGCGCTACACCAAGCTGTCCGACATGTCCCCGAACATCCAGCAGGCCATCGTGGCCGCCGAGGACAGCCGCTTCTACCAGCACCGAGGGGTCGACCCGAAAGGCGTCGCCCGGGCCTTCGTGGCCAACTCCCGCTCCGGCGGGGTGTCCCAGGGTGCGTCGACCCTGACCATGCAGTTCGTCCGGATGGCCCTGCGCGACAGCGCCAAGACCCCGCAGGAGGTCCAGGAGGCCACCCAGCAGACCAGCCTGCGCAAGGTCAAGGAGATGCGGATGGCGATGGACATCGAGAAGGAGCTGAGCAAGGAGCAGATCCTGGAGCGCTACCTCAACTCGGCGTACTTCGGCCACCGGGCGTACGGCATCTACGCCGCCGCGCAGATCTTCTTCACCAAGACGCCGGCCACCCTCACCCCGGTCGAGGCGGCCACCCTCGCCGGCCTGGTCAAGTCCCCCTCCGAGTACGACCCGGCCAGCTCCGACCAGAAGGACGCCACCGGCCGGCGCAACTACGTGCTGGACCGGATGGCGCAGCTCGGCTACCTCAGCCCGGACGCCGTCGCCGCCGCGAAGGCCGAGCCGATCCGGCTCAAGCTCACCGACCCGCCCAACGACTGCGCCTCGCTGCCGGAGAAGTACCACACCTGGGGCTTCGCCTGCGACTACCTGAAGAACTGGTGGAGCGCCCAGCCCGCGTTCGGTCAGAACCGGCTGGAACGGATGGACAAGCTGCGCCGCGGCGGGTACCGGATCGTGCTCAGCATCGACCCGAAGATCCAGGCGGCGGCCGAGAAGAACGTCGGGGCCCAGGAGAACACCGGCAGCCCGTTCGCCAACGGCATCGTGGTCGCCGAGCCGGGCACCGGGCGGGTCAAGGCGATGGCGGTGAACCGGAACTACTCACTGGACATCAGCGAGAACGGGCCCAGCTCCAACCCGGAGGCGTCGCCGAAGGTGAAGGCGAACTACCCGAACACCGTGGCACCCCTGCTCGGCGGCGGCGACCTGCCCGGCTACCAGGCCGGATCGACGTTCAAGATGTTCCCGATGCTGGCCGCGCTCAACGCCGGGATGCCGCTGTCCACCGCGTACGACTCGCCGTACCGCTACCACTCCGAGGTGTACGACGGATGGGCCCCCTCCAACGCCAGCGGGGCGATGACCGGCCGGCAGACCATGTGGTCCGGGTTCGGCAAGTCGGTGAACACCTACTTCGTCCAACTGGAGGAGAAGGTCGGTGCGGACGCCGCGGTCCGGCTCGCCGAGCAGCTCGGGCTGCGCTGGCGTACCGACGTCGACCGGGAGCACGCGTCGCCGGCCAAGGCCAGGAAGTGGGGCGCGTTCACCCTGGGCGTCTCCGACGCCACCCCGCTGGAGATGGCGAACGCCTACGCCGCGATCGCCGCCGACGGGCGGTACTGCGAGGCGATGCCGGTCCATTCGATCAGCAAGCGCGACGGCACCCCGGCCACGTACACGACGGTTGGCGGGATCGAGCGGGAGGTCGCCAAGCCGCGCTGCCGGCAGGTGGTCAGCGCCGACGCGGCCCGCGCCGCCACCGACGCCGCCCGCTGCCCGACCGGCGACACCCCGGCGAAGGGGAGCTGCGGCGGCTGGTCCACCGCCGACAGCGTCCGGGGCACGGTGGGGCGGCCGGTGGCCGGCAAGACGGGTACGACCGACAGCACCCGGTCGGCATGGTTCGTCGGGTACACCCCCGAGCTGGCGGCGGCGAGCTTCATCGCGGACCCGGACAACCCGTTCAACGCGGTCGGCGACGGCCAGTCCCAGATCCCGATCGCCGCGGTCGCCAACACCCTCCGCGACGCCCTCAAGGGCCAGCCCACCCGCCAGTTCACCCCACCCTCCGACGCCATCGTCGGCTGACGCCACGGGCCGGTCACGCGGGGGTGCCGAGCACCGCGCCGGCCCGCGCCGCCGCGACCACCCGCGCCCCGATCTCCGGGTATCCGGCCCAGCGCACCGTGAGTTGCGAGGCGTGCACGCCCCGCCAGACGAACCCCTCGGGCGCGCCGCCGTCCCAGCTCCACGCCGGGGCCTGCCCGGCCCGGGGGGTGAGCACCGCCCGATGCTCCTTGTAACCGACCACCGTCGCCCCGGCCGGGGCGAGCACGCTGTCGGTGCGGGCCGTCGCCGCCCGGTAGCCGACCACCAGGCCGTCCCGGCTGACGCCCACCGCGTCGAGCACGCCGCACATCGGCAGCCCGTCCAGCTCCCGGGCCAGCCAGAGCAGGCCCGCGCCCTCGGCGAGCACCGGCCGTCCGGTGCGGGCCAGCTCCGCCACCGCGATGCAGAGCCGGCGGTTGGCGGAGAGCTGCTCCGCGTACGACTCGGGGAGACCGCCCCCGACGACCAGCGCGGCCGTCCCGGCGGGCAGCGCCTCGTCGCGCAGCGGATCGACCCGGACCACCTCGGCACCGGCCGCCCGCAGCAGCTCGGTCGTCTCGGCGGGGCCGTAGTCGCCGCCCGGCCCGCCGGCCACCGCGATCACCGGGGGTGCCTCCCCACCGGCCGGCACCGGTTCGGCCGGTTGCGGCGACCAGGGCTCGCCCGGCACCGCCGGGGCGGACCGGGCCAGCGTCAGCAACCGGTCCAGGTCGAGCGTGGCGGCCACCGCCTCGCCGAGCCGGCGCACCGCCCGCAGCGCGTCGGCGTCCCGGCCGATCACCGGGACCAGCCCGTGCCGCCGGGCCGGCAGCACCGGAGGCAACTCGTGGCGGCGCACCGCGCCGTAGACCGGCACGCCGACGTCGTCGAGCGCCTCGCGCAGCAGCGCCTCGTGCCGGGGCGAGGCCACCCGGTTGAGGATCACCCCGCCCAGCCAGAGCTGCTCGTCGTACGCCCGGAAGCCGTGCAGCAGGGCGGCCACCGACTGCCCCATCGCCGCCACGTCGACCACCAGCACCACCGGGCTGCGCAGCGCGATCGCCACGGCGGCGGTGGACTCGGTCTCCGGCTGGCCGGCGACCGAGTCGTACAGCCCCATGGTGCCCTGCACCACGGCGAGCCCGGCGTCGGCGGCACCGTGGGCGAACAGGGCCGGGACGCGGCCAGGCCCGACCAGCCGGGCGTCGAGGGTGCGCCCCGGACGGCCGGCGGCGAGCCCCAGGTAACCGGCGTCGATCTGGTCCGGCCCGACCTTGAACCCGGCGACGTCGAGGCCCCGGTCGGCGAAGGCGGCGAGCAGCCCGAGCGCCACGGCGCTCGTGCCGTGCCCCGAGGACGGCGCGCTGAGCACCAGGCGCGGCACGACGGTCATCAGCGGCTCCTCCGGCGAGGGTGGTACGCGGCGGCGGTCGGCCTCCCGATCCGCCCGCGTGACGATACCCGCCCGCACGGGCACCCGGCGGCCACCGAACGGGTCGCGTCACGTCGCCGGTTCCGGCCCCGCATCCGCGTCCTGGGGGCAGGCGGGTGCGGGGGTGTCGCGGCGGTCGGGGTGCCCCGCCGCGGACCGGTGGCCGCCCTCGTGCGGGTAGCCTCGACGCGTGTACCGGTTCCTCCTGACGCCGCGCTGGCTGGGCATCCTCGCGCTGACCCTGGTCGCCGCAGCCGTGATGGTGCTGCTCGGCAACTGGCAGCTGGACCGCTACCGGGGCCGTACCGCGATCAACGAGCGGATCGACGCTGGCGCGCGGATGGCACCCGTGCCGCTGCGCGACGCCGTGCCTGCCCCGACCGGGGGCGGCGGCACGGCCGGCCCGGCGCCCGCCGACGCGGCCACCTGGTCGCGGGTCACCGTGACCGGCCGGTACGACGCGGCGAACGTCGTCCTGGTCCGGGGCCGGACGGTCGACAACCGGGTGGGCTTCGAGGTCGTCACCCCGCTGGTCCTCGCCGACGGCACGGCCGTGCTGGTGGACCAGGGCTGGGTGCCGCCCGCCCCGGGCGGGGCGCTGGCGCAGCCGCAGCTGCCGCCGGTGCCGCAGGGCGAGGTGACCGTGGTGGGCCGGGTGCACCCGACCGAGAGCGGTGCCAGGGCCGTGGACCGGCGGGACGGCCGGCTGGAGACCCGGCGGATCGGGGTCCCCCGGCTGGCCCGGGAGCTGCCGTACCCGGTGTACGGCGCCTACGTCCTGCTCGACGAGCAGACGCCGGCCGCCGACCCGGTGTTCCAGGCGGTGCCGATCGGGCACACCAACAACTGGCAGAACTTCGGGTACGTCGTGCAGTGGTGGCTCTTCGCCGCCATGACGCTCTTCGGCTACGGCTGGGTGGCGCGGCGGGAGGCCCGCCGGATGGCCGGGCTTGACGGGCCCGGCAAGCCGCTCGACCGGGCCGCCGAGCCCTCTCCGACCGCCCCCGCCTGACCGGTCCGGGTTGTCTCCCGGTCGCCGCGCTGCGGAAACCGGACAGTCGGCGGGTCGCCGGGGCACGGCGGGAAGTTGTAGTGTCCGCCGGGTGATCGACTACCGTGGGGGGTCGCGGTGACCCCTGAACCCACGCCGCCACCACACCCGCCGGAGCCGAACCCCTGCGAGCCGATGACGGCGACGCACCCGCCGGAGCCGAACCCGTCCGAGCCGGTGACGGCGACGCACCCGTCGACCGACCCCTGGGCGGTCCCGCTGCGGTCGACGACGTACTCGACCCCGCCGGCGGGCTTCCCGGCCGCGGCCGACCCGTTCGCCGCGCCGCCGGCCGGCGGCCCGTACGCCGCCCCGCCGGCCACCGCCTCGTTCTCCGCCCCGCCCGCCAGCGGGCCGTACTCCGCGCCGCCCGCCGCACCCCCGTACTC
>NZ_SMKJ01000380.1:0-5168 GCF_004348615.1 Micromonospora sp. KC207 | reverse complement strand
GTAGGGGTGTCGTCGGCGCGGGTGGGCAGGGCCGGTGGCCAGTCACCCACCGGCGCCGGCCGGGACACCGACCAACCGGAGCCGATGGTGCCGTCGCCCCCGGGAGCCGGCTCCGGGTCCGCGCCCGCCGGCCGGGGCCGCCCGTACGCCTCCACCAGCCGGGTGATCACCAGGCCCACGCCGAGGGCCGCCCCGCCGACCGCCCACCGGCTCACGGTCCAGCCCCCGGCGTCCAGCCAGGCGTACAGGACCGTGACCAGGCTGGCGGCGAGCAGCGTGCCGAAGATCGCGCCACGCCGGCCGTACGCGCTCGTGCCGCCGAGCAGCGCGGTGCCGACGGCGAGCGTCGTCCAGCCCAGCCCCTCGGTGGGGACGACGGGCCCGTCGCCGTTGCTGGCGAGCAGGATGCCGGCCAGCGTGGCGAGCACGGTGGAGAAGACGAAGGCGAACACGACGACCGCGGCCGCCACCCCGCCCCGGCGGCGCGCCGGGTCGGCGACCGGCCGGAACCGGCCGACCAGCCGGCGCACCGGGCGGATGGCCCCGAACAGTCCGCCGAGGACGGCCACCGCGGCGAAGCCGGCGAAGAGGTGAAACGCCGTGTCCCGGGGGTCGTACCCGCCCTGCGCCAGCACCGGCTCGGAGCGCCGCTGGATGTACACCACCACGCCGGCGGCGCCGGCCAGGCTCGCCGCCCAGCCGGGCACGTGCAGCGCCACCACGGCCAGCCCCACGGCCAACCCGCCGACGGCGGCCACCGCCACGGCGTGACCCAGCGTGACCTCGATCCCCCGGTCACCCTGCTCGGCGACGTGCAGCGCGGCGGCGACCGCCACCGGGCCGACCGCCAGGTTCACGGCCGCGGTCCGCAGGCTCATCCCGGCGGCCAGCACGAGCAGCCCGAGCGCCACCACGTTGACCAGCAGGGCCCGCAGCCCGTCGGCACGCAGCGCGGCCGGCTCCTCCCGCCAGAGCAGCCAGGTCAGTACGGCGAGAGCGGCGGCCAGCACCAGCTCCCAGGCGACGTGCACGGCGATCCGGTCCCGCCCCGGCTCGCCGTGGGCCGGGTCGTCGAAGGCGCTCTCCAGCACCGCTGCGGGCACGCCCGACGGGGGCTCCACGGGGGTGTGTCGGCCCGGATCCTCGTGCCCCATGACGCGTGCCCTCCCCAGGTCACGGCCGCAGGGTCCGACCCGGGCGGACCCGGGCGGCCGTTGCTCTCCGGTCGCCAGGCACGGTACCTGTACGCCGCTCCGGGCGTAACCCCCCGTGGTCAGCGCTGACGCGGGCCGCCCTCGCGCCGGTCCGCGTCGCGCTCGTCCTCCGGCCGCTCCGGCACCCGGCAGGACCGCTCCAGCCAGAGCGCGGCGGCCACCAGCGCGAGTGCCGCGAGCAGGCCGGCACCGGCGGCGGGACGGTCCTCGGCGGCCGCCCGGGTGGGCTCCACGAAGAGCCAACCGGTCAGCCCGGCGCACCAGCCAGCGAAGATCGCCCCGGCCAGGGCGGACGCCTTGGCCAGCACCACGAACCGGGCCACCAGCAGCGGATTGACCGGGTCGCGGCCCGGCCTGCGCTCGATCCGGCTGCGGGTGTTGACCGCCGCGTACGCCTCCAGCACGGCCAGCGCGGCCAGCGTGACCACCGGCAGCCAGGGCAGCCGGGGAAAGCCGCCGTAGAGGGTGCTGATCAGCAGCCAAGCCACCGCCGCGGCGGCCAGGCCGGCGACGACCAGGGTCGAGATCCGGGTGGGGCCCATCCTAAAGCGATCGGGATCCGCCCCGCTCGGCGGCGGGGACTGCGCCTGGGTCATGCCGGCTGGCTCCACTGGCTCATGGCGACGACTCTAACGCCAGATCCGGCCGGGGGCTCAGTTCCAGGGCGTCGCCGGCCACCGGTTCGGCGCTGAGCAGATCGGTCAGCCAGCCGTGCCCGGGCAGCCGCCCGTACGGTTGGATGTCGATCCACGGCCGGAGCACGAACGCCCGCAGGTGGGCCCGGGGGTGCGGAAGGGTCAGGTCCGGGTCGTCGCTGAGCACCGGCTCACCGGTGTCGTCCCAGGCCGCGACGACGTCGACGTCGAGGGTGCGCGGGCCGAAGCGGCGTCGCGGGTCGCGCTCGCGGCCGGCCCGCCGCTCGGCGGCCCGGGCCCGCTCCAGCCAGTCCCGTGGGGTCGCCGCCGGGTCCTCGACCAGCACCACCGCGTTGAGGTACGCGGGCTGGTCCGCGTCGCCCCACGGCGGGGTCTCGTAGACGCCCGAGCACAGCAGCACCGCATCGCCGAGGGAGTCGACCGCCGCGCGCAAATGGGCCAGCCGGTCGCCGAGGTTGCTGCCGAGGGAGAGCAGGGCTTGGCTCACGCGGCACCCCCGTCGCCTGCCGTCGCCCCCGGGCAGAGGGCCGCCCCCGCCGGGTCGCTCCGCGTTCTCGCCATGGTGACCGCGACGTCGGTGAAGGCGTGCGGGACGGGTGCCTCGGGCTTGTGCACGGTGACCGTCGCGCGCGTCACCCGGGGATCGGCCAGGCAGATCGCCAGCAGCCGGTCGGCGAGCGTCTCGATCAGGTTCACCGGCTCCCCGGTCAGCACCGCGACCAGCCGGTCGGCCAGTTCCCCGTAGTGCACCGTGTCGGCCACGTCGTCGGAACGGGCGGCCGGCGCGAGGTCGAGTTCGAGGACGGCGTCGACGACGAAGTCCTGCCCCCGCTCCCGCTCGAAGTCGTAGACGCCGTGCCGGCCGTGCGCCCGCAGGCCGGTCAGCGTGATCCGGTCGGTCACCCGCCTCCCCCCATCGGCTTCGCGGCGTCGCGCGGCGGCTTCCCGGCGTCGCGGGCGACGCCGAGGCGCGGGCTGCCGCTGGCCCGCCAGACGGCCAGGGCGTCCACGGTGCCGAGCACGTCGTGCACACGTACCCCCCAGGCGCCGGCCGCGACGGCGAGCAGGCTGGTCGCGGCGGTGGCGGTCTCCCGACCGGCAGTCGGCCGGGGGGTGCCGTCGGCGGCGGCGAGCAGCCGGCCCAGGTACGACTTGCGGCTGGCACCGAAGAGCAGCGGGAGGCCGAGCTCCAGCAACTCGGGCAGGCGGGCGGTGAGCTGCCAGTTGTGCTCGGCGGTCTTGGCGAAGCCGAGGCCGGGGTCGACGACGATCCGGTCGGCGGCCACCCCGGCGGCCAGCGCCGCGTCGACCCGCTCGGCAAGCTCGGTCCGTACGTCGGTCACCACGTCGGCGTAGTGGGCCAGCTCGCGCATCCCCCGCGAGTGCCCGCGCCAGTGCATGAGCACCCAGGGGCAGCCGGCGTCGCGGACCACCCGGGCCATGTCCGGGTCTGCCAGGCCGCCGGAGACGTCGTTGACCACCGCCGCTCCCGCCGCGAGAGCGGCCTCGGCCACCCGGGCCCGGCTGGTGTCGATGCTGACCTCGACGCCTGCGGCGGCGAGCTCCCTGACCACCGGCAGCACCCGGGCGGACTCGGTCGCGGCGTCCACCCGGTCCGCCCCCGGGCGGGTGGACTCGCCGCCGACGTCCACCAGGTGCGCACCCTCGTTGCGGAGTCGCACCCCGTGTGCGACGGCGGCGTCGAGGTCGGCGTATCGGCCGCCGTCGGAGAAGGAGTCGGGCGTGACGTTCAGGACGCCCATCACCACCGGGGCCCGAGTCCGTACCAGATCGGTCACGACTGCACGGTACCGGTCGCCGCAGCGCGATCCGGCAGCCGGTGACCCCCGGCCGAGACGGCCCTGACATGGCAATTGGAACAGGTGTACGATCGGTCGTCCGGGTCGTTCCGGGTGGACTCTTCGCGGCTTGTCGCAAAGGGGGGCGGCCCGTACCCTTTGGAATTGCCCAGCAGCGAGACGGCGAAGCCTGGAGGGAGGGCCGAAGCGGGAAAAATCCCCCCAAAGCTCACTACTCCGCGTGGTGGGTGACGAACGCAGGGTCGCCGACACTGCACAGAGTGAGCACCATCCCGCCAAGCTTGCCTACTGCACCGCCGCGGCTCCGCCGGCCGCGATATGGGGAGGTTCCAGTGATCGCCATCGAGCTCATGGAGGCGACGTCGTCCGGCGTCACCCACGTGCTCCACACTCTGGCGTCGACTCCACTCGCCGAGCCGGCACCCAAGGGCATCGACACCAACGGCGTCGTCACGTTCTTCGCCAGCAAGATCGCGCCGATCCTGCTGGCCGTGCTCGGCGTCATCTTCATCGGTCGGGCCAGCCGCGGCGAGATCTCCAAGGTCCTGACCAGCTCCGCTATCGCGATCGTCGGGCTGGCCTTCATCGCCGGAGCGGCCACACTCTTCTTCGTCGGTGACTACCTGATCGACCTGATCTTCGAATAGGCGCGGGCAGATGCGGCTGCGCACCGACGACGACATCTACCGGGCCCGCCTGGTCTACCTCGGGCCGCCCGGCTACACCCTGCCCGTCCACCTGCCGTACGCCCAGTACGGCGTGTTCATGCTGCTCGTACCCCTCTACATGTTCATCCACTGGCTGTTCACGCTGCAGGTCGAGCTCTTTCCCGCCTGGGAGATCGCGCTCGCCATCGTGAGCACCTCGTTCATCTTCCGGCACGTCGACCCCGACCGGCCCGCGCGCATGGTGATCCGCACCGCGCTGACCGACTGGCGACGCACCCGGGAGTCGGCCGCCGAACAGCGCGACCCGCGCCTGGTGGCGAGCCGGATCAGGATCCGGGAGGAACTGGCATGACCGGGCGTACGCCGATCACGGCGAAGCGGCACGCGGACGAGGCGGTGGCATGAGTCGCTCTTCCACGCCGGGTTCCCCGGCAGGACGTCACGCCGCCCCGCACGGTAACCGTGCGCGCTCGTTCAACTACCCTGTGGACGAGGATCTGGACGAGGTCGCCCTCGACCCCGCGCTGGCCACCACCCCCGGTCACGGCCGGGTCGGCGTCTTCCAGGCGCCCCGCCCCGCGCCCGGGCGCGCCGTGCCGGCCGCCCCCGAGCCGGCCGCGCCGATGGTCGCCGACAGCGCCGACATCGACTCGCCGTTCCTCGACCTCTTCGGGGGTGCCCACCCGGCGTCCCGGCCCGCGTCGCCCCGGCCGGTCGGCCGGGAACACCCCCCGATCCCGCACCAGCAGCCGGCCGTCGCGGGTCCGCCGGCCCGGCCCGAGATCCCGCCGGCCCCCGTCGAACAGGCAC
>NZ_SMKJ01000037.1:0-33601 GCF_004348615.1 Micromonospora sp. KC207 | reverse complement strand
CGGGCGGGGAGAGGCCGCGGGCGGAGCGGGCGTGATGGGGCGTACCCTCAGCGGGGCCCCGCGACGACGGTCAGGCCCCCGGCCACGCGGACCACCCCGGTCAGGTGTTCCCCGGCGGCCACCTCGGCACCCGGCCAGAGCACCGAGCGGGTCACCTCGCCCCGCACGGTCGCCCCCGCGCCCACCACGGCCTCCCGGCATCGTCCGGTGACCGTGGCGGTCGGGTCGATCAGGTTGCCGCCGCCCGCCGCGTGCAGGTTGGCCGCCAGGTAGTCGGCGGGCGTGCCGGTGTCGTAGAAGGTGCCGGCGTACGGCACCACGGTCAGCGCCCCGGCCGCCTCCGCCGGCCGCCACACCGCCCGGACCAGGTCGCCTGGCTCCACCGCGAGCCCCCGCACCAGCCGCCACGGCAGCAGCGAGAAGCCGGTGAACCGGTGGCCCGAGAAGGTGCCGGGGGCGGCGGGGTCGTCGGCGGGCTGGCCGAGCAGGCGTACGCTCTCGCCGTCCCAGCCGGCCAGCAGCGCGGCGATGTCCGGCCCGGGGGCGGCTGCCGGGTCGGCGAGGTACGCGTCGGCGTTGCCGACCAGCACGCCCCGGCCGGCGATCCAGCCCCGCAGGTTCGCCACGCCGCCGGCCGTGCCGAGCGGGGCACCCGGCTCGACCGAGAGGTGGGCCCGGTCGCCGACGTGCGCGACGACCTGCTCGCCGAGGTAGCAGGCGTTCACCGCCACCCGGGCCGGGCCGGCGAGGCCGAGCCCGGCGAGCCGGGCCAGCGCCCGGTCGAGCAGCGCGACGTTGCCCACCGGGCAGAGCGCCTTGGGCAGCCGCTCGGTGAGTGGGCGCAGCCGGGTCCCCTCGCCGGCGGCGAGCACCACCGCGCAGACCTCCGGCCCGCCGGCCGCGCCCACCGTGGCCCCCGGCGTGCCCGCCGGACCGGCCGCCGGGGTGGTCACGCCGTCGGACCGGGCGACGCCTTGCCGGCGCGCGGCCCGATGCCGTACCTGCCGAGCAGGTTCGCCGTGGCGCGGCTCAGTCTCGGCAGGTCGTCCAGCGGATGCCAGGCGGCCTCGAAGACCTCGGCGCCGTCCACCGCCAGCGTCGTGGTCGACGCCGGAACCTCCGCCTCGAAGACGACGTCCACCCAGCCCTTGGCGTGCACGACCGCGTTCGGCGCCGCCGGGCGGAGCTGATCGGGGGAGAGCCGGATCCCGGACTCCTCGAACAGCTCGCGCGCCGCGCCGACGACCGGCTCCTCGCCGCGTTGCAGCAGCCCGGCCGGCAGCGTCCAGCTGTGGCCCGGCGGCTGGCGCAGCAACAGCAGGCGCCCGGGGCCGTCGGCCTCGGTGTCGCGGACCAGGGTGACCGCCCCGACGATGTACTTCGGGGTGGCGAGCCGGACCAGTCGGCGTCGCACCGACACGGGCAGTCGGTAGAAGACCTGGTAGGCGAAGGCCCGTCCGGTGGCGCGGGAGCGGGGGATCATGGGTCCAGGCTAGTGGCCGGCGCGTGCCGGGCCGGCCACCGGGGGGACAAGCGTCACTGGCGGTGGTCGACCAGGTCGATGAGCTGTAGCACCACCGCGTCCGGTTCGAGGGCCCGGTCGAAGACCGCGACCAGCAGGGTCTCCAGATCCGGGTACCCCAGCTCCTCGGACAGCCGCAGCAGCGGCAGGTCGTTGGCGAGCCCCCGGTCGTGCTTACGCAGCGCCAGCCCGATCGTGGCCCGGCCGAGGCGGACCTTGTCGGCGATCGAGATCCCCGGCTCGGTGTGGTCGGCGAACCAGCGGTTGATCTGCATCTGGGCGTGCGGGGACTTGACGAAGCCGAGCCACTCCCGACGGGGGCCGCGCGGGGCGACGTCCGCCTCGAAGCCGGTCTCCGCGTCGGACTCGGTGAAGATCTCCACCACGTCGCCCTCCTCCAACTCCGAGGAGAGCGGGGCGAGCCGGCCGTTGATCCGGGCCGCCAGGCAGTGGTCGCCCCGGTTGGGGCCCAGCTCGTACGCCACGTCGACGGGGGTCGCCCCGGCCGGCAGCACGACCTGCCGCCCCTCGACGAGCACCTGGATCTGCGCCTCGGCGAGGTCGCAGCGCAGCGACTCCAGGAACTGCGCCGGGTCCGGTGCCTCCTGCTCCCAGTCGAGCACCCGGCGCAGCCAGTCGAGCTGCTCGGCCCGGGCGGCGGCGGTCCCGGCCGGGCGGGGGAAGCGGAAGTCCGCGGCGATGCCGTACTCGGCGGCGCGGTGCATCTCCTCGGTGCGGATCAGCACCTCGACCGTGCGGTCCTTCGGGCCGCAGACGGTGGTGTGCAGGGAACGGTAGAGGTTGTTCTTCGGTGAGGCGATGAAGTCCTTGAACCGGCCGGGCACAGGTCGCCAGAGGCCGTGCACGGCGCCGAGGGCGGCGTAACAATCGGTCGCCGGCCCGTCCACGACGATCACGATCCGGGGCAGGTCGAACGGGACGCTGTGCCCCCTGGCGACGGTGTCCTTCCAGATCGAGTAGAGGTGCCGGGGGCGGGGGGAGACGCGGGCGTCGACGCGGCTGCGGCGCAGCGCCACCTTCGCCTTGGCGACCACGTCGTCGAGGTAGGCGTTCCAGCCGGGCCGGTCGTGCACGAAGCGGGCGATGCGGGCGTGCGCTTCGGGCTCCAGGTGCAGCAGCACCACGTCGTCCAGGTCGCGTTTGAGGGTCTGGATGCCGAGTCGGTCGCAGAGCGGGACCAGCACCTCCAGCGTCTTGCGGGCGATCCGCTCACGCGACGCGGCCGAGCGGACCCCGAGGGTGCGCATGTTGTGCAGCCGGTCGGCCAGCTTGATGATCAGGACCCGGACGTCCTTGCCGGCCGCGACGATCATCTTCCGGGTGGTCTCGGCCTCGGCGGCCTTGCCGTAGAACGCCTTGTCGAACTTGGTCACCCCGTCGACCAGATGGGCCACCTCGCCGCCGAAGTCCTCCGCGAGGGCCTGCAGGGTGTAGCGGGTGTCCTCCACCGTGTCGTGCAGCAGCGCGGCCACCAGGGTGGTGGCGTCCATGCCCAGCTCGGCGCAGATCTGGGCGACCGCGAGCGGGTGGGTGATGTATGGCTCGCCGCTCTTGCGGAACTGGCCGCGGTGCATGTTCTCCGCGATCGTGTACGCCCGGCGCAGCACCGAGGCCTCCGTGCCGGGGTGGATGCCCCGGTGGGTGCGGATCAGGTGGGTGACCGGGTCCGCGTCGGTGGTGGGCCAGCTCAGCAGCGACCGTAGCCGCCGGGCCAGGGGCAGGTCGCCCGGCTGGGTCGGGAGCGCGCCACCCAGGGCGGCGCCGCGTCCGGCGTCGACGTCCACGAGGGACACCTCCTCACCCCGGCCCCTCGGTCACCGGGCACGGCAACCGGGAGCAGGCCCACGAAACGGGCAGTACTGCACTTCCTTAACAGCCTAAGCGAGTCGAGGTTGTCCGATCGGTCACTTGGTCATGGGCGTTCGGTCGAGAGTTGGCGAGAAACGGCGCTCTCGATCTTGCTGAGCAGGTCGCAGAAGCGGGCCGCCCCGGCGGCCGGGGATGCCCAGCCGGAGGACATCTCCACCAGCCGGGTCTCGGGTCGCTCCAGCCAGGACAGGATGCGCTCGGACTCCTCGGCGGAGGCCCGGGGCACCGGGCCGCGCCCGGGCGGGACCGTTTCGGCGGTCGCCCGGATCAGCTCGATCGTCGATCGCGGGTGCATACCCGGCGGGGAGACCCCGGCCCCCGCCAGCCGGCCGTGCCGGACCAGGGCCAGCTCCCAGCCGCCCCGGGCGGCCGGCCGGGCGGCGGCCAGCTCGGCGATCCCGGCCAGCGCGGTCAACCTTTGCATCCGGACGGTCGCCCGGAGCACCGCGGCGAGCCGGGACCGCACCACCGCCGCCTCCTCGTACCGCTGGTCGGCCGCGAGCGCCCCGATCCGGGCCAGCAGGGCGTCCACGACGGCCCCCGGGTCGGTGGCGGTGGCCGCGCGGAACGGGGCGACGGCGCGGTCGGCGTACTCCCCGGGGGTGATCCGGTGCTCGCAGGGCGCCGGGCAGCGACCCAGCTCGGCCAGCGCGCAGGCCGGGGTGACCGTGCGCAGCGACAGCCGGTGGGTGCACTGGCGCAGCGGGAGCGCGTCGTGGAAACCCGCGGCGGCCAGCTCCGCCGCCCGCTGGGAGCCGAACGGGCCGAGGTAGACCTCGTCGCCGTCGGCCAGCGACCGCACCACCGACAGCCGGGGGTACGGCCCGTCGGTGAGCTTGAGCCAGACCATCCGCTCGGGGAACTTCGACCGCCGGTTGTACGGCGGCGCGTGCGCGCCGATCAGCCGCAGCTCCCGCACCTCGGCCTCCAGCGAGTGGGCGCACTCGATTGCCTCCACCCGCTCGGCGGCGGCCAGCATCTCCGACATCCGGGCCCGCTTCTCGGCGGCGGTGAAGTAGCTGCGCACCCGGGTGGCGATGTCGCCGGAGGTGCCGACGTAGAGCGGCCGGTCGTCGGCGGCCCGGAAGATGTAGACCCCCGGCACCTTCGGCAGCCCGTCGGCGAGGTGGCGCTTGCGCCGCTGGGTCGGGGTGACCGCCCGGGCGAACTCGATCGCCTCGCCGACGGTGTCGACCCGGTGCCCGCCGAGGCGCGCGATGAGGCCGTGCAGCACGTCGACGGTGGCCTTCGCGTCGTCCAGCGCGCGGTGGGTGGGTCGGGTGGCGGTGCGGAAGTAGGACGCCAGGGTGCCCAGCTTGCGGTTGGGCACCTCGTCGCGGCCGAGCACCCGCCGCGCCAGCGCCGCCGTGTCAAGCACTCGGGGGTTGGGCCAGCGGTAGCCGTGCCGGGCGCAGGCGGCCTTGAGGAAACCCACGTCGTACGGCGCGTTGTGGGCGACCAGCACCGCGTCGGCGACGAACTCCAGGAAGCTCGGCAGCACCTGCTCGATCGGCGGCGCGGGGACCAGCATGGCCTGGGTGATCCCGGTCAGCACGGTGATGAACGGTGGGATCGGCACGCCCGGGTTGACCAGGGTGGCCAGCACCCCCAGCTCCTCACCGCCGCGCACCTTCACCGCGCCGATCTCGGTGATGCCTCCGCCGTCCGGCGCGCCGCCGGTGGTTTCCAGGTCGACCACCACGAAGGTCGTCGCGTACAGCGGCAGTGCCGGATCCACGCCGGTGCCCGCCGCCTGGCCCAGCCCGGCGAGCGCCTGCTGGACGTATTCCGCTCCGCCCACCCGGGGCACGGTAGACCTTGGGTCCGACACTTGTGCAACAACGGCCCCACCCGTCACCCTGGGGGCTAGGATGAGAGATCGGCTCACTCACCGGGCGGTGGGCCCGGTCGCGGTGGGAGACTTGTCACATGCCCCTCACCGAGCCGTACGACGACAACCTCCCGCAGGAGGAGTCGGTCGGTGCTGCGCGCCACGCCGGTGAGGACGCCCCCGAGCCGAAGCAGTGCCTGCCGGAGCCCGAGCCGACGCTGCCCCCCGAGTCTGAGCCGATCCTGCCCGAGTCTGTGCGTCAGCGGATCGTCGCGCTCACTGCGGCCGTCCTGCCGGTTCTGCCCGGCGACGAGGTGCCGGTGCCGCTGCGCCGGGTGGCCAAGTTCGCGCCCAACCGCCGCGCCCGGCTGGGCGCGCCGATGATCGCCGCCCAGCTCACCGCCGACCCGCTGTTCCGGCAGCGGATCACCGCCCGGGTGCTGGCCGACTCCGGCGACCTCGGCACCGCCGTGGTCGCCGGCACCGCCCCGGCCGCGGCCGACCCGGTCGAGGTGGCCGCCCTGGCGTACCTGGCCCGGCCCCGGGGCTGGCGCGAGCTGATCGACGCCAGCGGTGCGGCCGTGCGCGCCGAGGCGGACCAGGCCGTCGTCGACGAGCTGGTCCGCGAGGCCGAGCACCGCGCCACCCGGGCCGAGCACGACCGGGCCGTGGCCCGGGTCGAGGCCGAGAAGCTGCGCGACGAGCTGGCCCGGGTCCGCGACGAGCTCGGCCAGCTCCGCGAGGAGAGCCGGCAGCTCGCCCGTACGCTGCGGGAGACCCAGGCCCGGGAGCGCAGGGCGGCCGAGCTGCTGGCCACCGAGCGGGGCCGGGTGGCCCGCGCGACGGCCGACGCGGACGCCGAGCTGCGTCGCGCCCGGGCCCGGCTGGCCGAGGCCGAGGCGGCGGCCGGGGTGGCCCGGGCCAGCGCCAAGGAGGCCCGCTCGGTCGACGACGCGAGACTCTGGCTGCTGCTGGAGACGATCGGGCAGGCCGCGGTCGGGCTGCGCCGCGAGCTGGCGCTCGACCCGGTCGACCGGCTCCCCGCCGACTTCGTGGCCGACGCGCTCGCCGACCAGTCGACGGCCGCCCTGCCCGGCGCGGCCACGCGGGCCCGGGACACCGACGACCCGGCTCGGCTCGACCAGCTCCTCGCGCTGCCGAAGGCGCACCTCGTGGTGGACGGCTACAACGTGACGAAGCGCGGCTTCGGCGAGATGTCGCTGGAGCAGCAGCGCAAGCGACTGATCACCGGGCTGGGCGGGATCGCGGCGCAGACCGGGGACGAGGTCACCGTGGTCTTCGACGGCGCCGAGCGGATGCACGGCCTGCCGCCGACCCCGCGTGGCGTGCGGGTGCTCTTCTCCCGCAAGGGCGAGACCGCCGACGAGCTGATCCGCCGGCTGGTCCGGGCCGAGCCGGCCGGTCGGCCGGTCGTCGTGGTCTCCTCCGACCGCGAGGTCGCCGACGGGGTACGCCGACACGGCGCGTACCCGCTCGGCGCCGACTCGCTGCTGCGCCGCCTGGCCCGATCCTGACCGGCCGCACCGCCTCCCTCAGTTCGCCGCGCCCTGCCCGCGCCCGGTTCGCCGCGCCCTGCCGCGCGCATGATCGGATTCTTGCTCGGTTCTGCGGCGGAAGCTGACCGGTTGTCCGAATCTGTCGTACCCCGGTCGTAGTGTCGCAGTGACCGACGGTGGTCGGGCGGTGACGACGACGTCCCGGCCCGTCCACCGACGCATCGCTTCAGGAGGAACGATGCTGATCGACTGCGACAGGTGCCGGGTCCGGGGCGCGGGCTGCGGCGGCTGCCTGGTGACCGCGCTGCTCGACACCGAGGCCCCCGAGGGCGGCCTCGGCCCCGCCGAGCTGCGGGCGATCGAGGTGTTCGCCCGCGCCGGCTTCGACGTCGAGGTGCTGACCGCCGCCGAGGCGGCACCCGGCGGCGACGCGCCCGAGGCCCCGGCCCGGATGCCCCGTCCCCGCCCGATCCGGCGTCGCCGCGCCGCGTAGCGTCCCGCCGTGCCGGCCGGTGTGCCCGCCCCGGACGGCACCGCCGCCGCCGGCAATAGGATGAGCGCTCACGGTGGGCCCAGCGGCGGGAGGAGCGCGGGATGGGGCGAGGACGAGGCCGGGCCGACGGCGGATGCGGGGTGACCCGGTGACACCACGGGGCTGGGCGGTGCTCACCCTCGCCGGGCTCACCGTCGCGCTGCTCGTCGCCGTCGCCCTGCTCGTGCCCTGGCACCGGCCGCCCGCCCCGCGCGCCGACCAGCTCGCCGCGCTGCGGGACCTCCCCGCCGAGCAGGTCGTCCGTGCCCGGGCCTTCCGCGCCGCGCTGCGCCCCGGCGGCTGGGCCGCCCTGGCCGTCGGCCTGCTGGTGGCCCTGGCGTTCGGTCTCACCCCGCTGGGCGGTCGCCTGGTGGAGCTGGTGGCCCGCCCGTTCGGCGGCCACTGGGTCGCCCAGGCCGTGCTCGGCGGGCTGGCCGTGCTGCTGGTCGCCGACCTGCTCACCCTGCCGTTCGCCGCCTGGCGGCAGACGGTCCTCACCCGGTACGGAATGAGCACCCAGGGCTGGGCCGGCTGGACGGCCGACCTGCTCAAGTCGTACGCCGTCAGCACGGTGATCGGCGCGCTCGCCCTGCTCGGGTTCTACACCGTGGTCCGGCTCGCCCCACGCTGGTGGTGGGCCCTCGGCGCGGCCGGCGCGGCCGGGCTGGTGGTGCTGCTGTCGTTCGTGCTGCCGGTGCTGGTGGAGCCGGTGTTCAACCGGTTCACCCCGATGGAGCAGGGCCCACTGCGCACCGAGCTGATGGCGATGGCGGCCCGCGACGGGGTGCCGGTGCGCGACGTGCTGGTCGCCGACGCGTCCCGGCGCACCCGCGCGGTCAACGCGTACGTCTCCGGGCTCGGGCCGACCCGCCGGGTCGTCGTCTACGACACCCTGCTGCGTGAGGCGACCCCGGCCGAGGTGACCAGCGTCGTCGCGCACGAGCTGGGCCACGCCAAGCACCGGGACGTCTGGACGGGCACGCTCACCGGGGCGCTGGGCGCCGCGCTGGCCGTGGTCGTGCTCTACCTGCTCGGCTCCGCCGGCCCGCTGCTGCGCCTGGCCGGCGTCGACTCGATCGCCGAGCCGCGCGCGTTCCCGCTGCTGATTGCGCTGGTCACGGTGGCCGGTCTGGTGACCGCCCCGGCCCAGGCACTGGTGTCCCGCCAGGTCGAGGCGCGGGCCGACGCGCACGCGCTCGCCCTCACCGGCGCTCCGGCCACCTTCGAGGCGATGCAGCGCCGCCTGGCCGGGGTGAACCTGGCCGACCCCGATCCGCCCCGCTGGGAGTACCTCTACTCGGCGTCGCACCCGTCCACGGTCGAGCGGATGGCCGCCGCCCGCGCCTACGCCAGGGAAACCGGCAGATGAGCCGCACGCTGCTGATCACCAACGACTTCCCGCCCCGCCCGGGCGGCATCCAGTCCTTCGTGCACAACCTCGCCGTCCGCCAGCCCACCGGCTCCGTGGTGGTCTACGCGTCCAGCTGGCCGGGGGCGGAGAAGTTCGACGCCGACCAGCCGTTCGAGGTGGTCCGGGAACGGACCCGGGTGCTGCTGCCCACCCCGCTGATCGCCCGCCGGGCCGCCCGGCTGGCCCGCCGGCACGACTGCGACAACGTTTGGTTCGGGGCGGCGGCCCCGCTCGGGCTGCTCGCCGCCGGGCTGCGCCGGCGCGCCGGGATCCGCAGGGCGGTGGCCCTGACCCATGGGCACGAGGTGGGGTGGGCGGCGCTGCCCGGGGCTCGCGCCGCGCTGCGCCGGATCGGCCGCGGCGCGGACGTGGTCACCTATCTGGGCGAGTACACCCGGGTCAGGCTGGAGCGGGCGTTGCACGGGGTGACCGAGTTACGCCGACTCGCCCCCGGCGTCGACGTCGACACGTACCATCCGGCGGTCGACGGCGCGTCGGTGCGGGCCCGGCTCGGTCTCGCGGACCGGCCGGTGGTGGTCTGCGTCTCCCGGCTGGTGCCGCGCAAGGGCCAGGACATGCTGATCCGGGCCCTGCCGGAGATCCGCCGCCGGGTGCCTGCCGCTGCGTTGCTGGTCGTCGGCGGGGGGCCGTACCGGGCCGACCTGGAGAAGCTGGCCCGGCAGACCGGCGTCGAGCGGGATGTCGTCTTCACCGGCTCGGTGCCCTCGGCGGACCTGCCCGCCCACTACGCCGCCGGTGACGTCTACGCGATGCCCTGCCGCACCCGTAACCGCGGCCTGGACATCGAGGGGCTCGGCATCGTCTACCTGGAGGCGTCGGCGACCGGCCTGCCGGTGGTGGCCGGAGACTCCGGGGGCGCGCCGGACGCCGTCCGCGAGGGCGAGACGGGGTACGTGGTCTCCGGCCGCGACGTCGCCCAACTCGCCGACCGGGTGGCCACCCTGCTCGCCGACCGGGATCTGGCCCGGCAACTCGGTGCGGCGGGCCGGGCCTGGGTGGAGCGGGAGTGGCGCTGGGAGACCCAGGCCGCCCGGATGGCCACCCTCCTCGCCGGCTGACCCTCGCCGGTGCGCGGCGTGGCGCATGGCGGGGTGCGCCCGACCTGTGGCGCTTGCGCGGTGCGCGATACGCGATACGCGGGGGTGACCAGGTGGGGGTCCGGGCCCTTTGGAGCTGCCCCGTCCGTGCGCCCGCACCATCGACCGACCGGGCCGTGGGAGGGCGTTTCGTGCGGGTCCGGCTGCCCCGTCCGTTTCGAGAGGGCTGCCCCGTCCGTTTCGAGAGGGCTGCCCCGTTCGTTTCGAGCGCTGCCCGTCCGTTCGAGGGCTGCCCTGTCCGTTTCGAGCGCTGCCTCTCCGTTTCGAGGGCTGCCCCGTTCGTTCCGAGGGCTGCCCCGTTCGTGCGGGCAGCTCCAAAGGGCCCGAACGCACCCTCACAGGTGGGCAGCTGGGCTCCGGGCGGGCGGAAGCGGACGACGGGGCCGCCGTCAGGCCAGACGTTCCAGGAGGCGGGCGGCGGGTGCCGGCTTGCCGAAGTGCCAGCCCTGAGCGGCGTCGCAGCCGATGGCGCGGAGTCGGTCGGCCTGCCCCTCGGTTTCCACCCCCTCGGCCGTCACCGTCAGGTCCAGCGCGTGCGCCAGCGAGACCAGGGAGGCGAGGATGCGCTCGTCGGTGCGGCTCGCCGGGTCGTCCGCCGGGGCGCGCAGCCCCGCCACGAACTCCCCGGCCACCTTCAGCTCGGTCACCGGCAGGTCCCGCAGGTACGCCAGGTTGCAGTAGCCGGTGCCGAAGTCGTCGATGGCGATCCGCATGCCCATGTCGGCGAGCACCCGCAGGGCGCGTACCGGCTCCTCCACCGCGCTCATCATGGTGCTCTCGGTGACCTCCAGTTGGAGCCGCTCGGGCGGCAGGCCGGTGCGTTCGAGCACGTCGCGCACCTCCCGTACCAGGCCGGGACGGTGCACCTGGCGGACCGCCAGGTTGACGCTGACGAACGGAGCGGCGGCGCCGAACGACGACCAGGTCGCGGCCTCCCGGCACGCCTCGGCGAGCACCCAGCTACCGAGCGGCACGATCAGCCCGGTCTCCTCGGCCAGCTCGATGAAGCTGCCCGGGTACAGCTTGCCCAACTCGGGGTGCCGCCAGCGGACGAGTGCCTCCACGCCGAGCACCCTGCCGTCGCGTAGCGACGTCAGCGGCTGGTAGTCCAGCTGGAACTCGCCCCGTTCGAGGGCCGCCGGGATCGCTGCGGACAGGGCGTACCTGGCCAACTCGCGGCGGTTGCGGTCGGCGTCGAACAGCATCCAGCGGGCCCCGCCGGCCGCCTTGGCCCAGTGCAGCGTGGCGTCGGCGGCCCGCATCAGGTCGATCGGGGTGGTGCCGGCCACCGGACGCTCGACGATGCCGATGCTCGCCGACACGGTCAGCTCGTGCCCGTCGATCAGAGCCGGCTCGTTGATTGCGGCCAGCGCCGCCTCGGCCACCTTCACCACGTCGTCGGTGCCCGCCGTGCGCTCGACCAGAATGACGAACTCGTCCCCGCCGAGGCGGGCGACCAGGTGCTCGCCCAGCGCGCGGCGCAGCCGGTCGGCCACCGACACCAGCAGCATGTCGCCGACATGGTGCCCGAGGGAGTCGTTGACCACCTTGAAGCGGTCCAGGTCGAGGAAGCACACCCCGACCCGGTCCGCGCCCCGGCCGGGGTAGTCGATGGCGGCGGCGAGCCGCTCGGTGAACAGCGTGCGGTTGGGCAGGTCGGTCAGCGGGTCGTGGGTGGCCTGGTGGCGGAAGCGGGCCTCGCTGTCGCGCAGGGCGCGCTCGGCCTCCGCGCGGGCCATCATCGCGGCCCGACGGATCGACTCCTGCTCGTCGAGCGTCCGGTCCCGCAGCGCCCGGGCGTAGCCGGTCGCCACGGTGGCCAGCAGCCGGGGCATCCGGTCCTCGACGTCCTCGGTGACCAGCCCCAGGTCGCGTAGCAGCCGGAGCTGGATGACCTCGATGGTCCGCCCAAGCCCTTCGGCGGAGGCGATGTGCGCCGCCACCAGTTCGGCGCCGACCTGGTGGCCGGCCCGCAGGTCGAACGGCTCGGACACCAGCGCCTCGGCCAGCCGCACGGTGAGCCGGTGCAGCAGCGCCTCCAGTTGGGCCTGTGTCATCGGCAGGTAGCTGGTGCCGGAGACCGCCTTCGCCCAGGCCCGGGCGAACACGCCCGGACAGGAGGCGGGGCCGCCGGGGGCTGACGAGCCTGACTGGCCGTTCGGGTGCTCATCCACCGAGCCGCCCGACGCCGCCCATGAAAACCGCCTTCTCGGCGTCCTCGGCACTCTCCGGTGTCTCCGGCCGCCACTGCGGGACCCAGACCACGCCGGGGTCGACCAGCGTGAAGCCGTCGAAGAGGGCGGCCAACTCGCGCCGGCTGCGGATGAACAGCGGGTTGTCGGTGCGCCGGTAGACTGCCTCGGCCTGCTCGCGTTCCCCGGTGTCGTGTCGGTCGTCGTCGCTGGCCTGCGACATCACCAGGTAGCTGCCCGGGGCGAGCGCCCCGCGCAGGGTCCGCAGCATCTCGTCGGGCCGGTCGTCGTCCGGCACGAAGTGCAGCACCGCCACGATCATCACCGCGACCGGCTGGGAGAAGTCGAGCATCCGGGTGACCTCGGGATGGGCCAGGATCCGCTCCGGGTGGCGCAGATCCTGCTGAAGCACGGCGGCCCGGTCGTTGCCGCTGAGGATCTCCCGGCTGTGCGCCACGGCCACCGGGTCGATGTCGACGTACACCACCCGGGCCTCCGGGGCGATCCGCTGGGCGATCTCGTGCACGTTTCCGACGGTCGGGATGCCGGAGCCGATGTCGAGGAACTGACGGATCCCCGACTCGGCGAGGAACTGCACCGCCCTGCGGAGGAACGCCCGGTTGGCCTGGGCCATCAGCGGAGCCTCGGGCACCGCGTCCACCATCGCCCGGGCGGCGGCCCGGTCGGCGGCGAAGTTGTGTGAGCCGCCGAGATAGTAGTCGTACATTCGGGCCACGCTGGGACGCTCGATGTCGATGGTTTCGGGTGCCCAGTCCGGCCGCTGCATGCCCTACCCCTTTTGTCAACGACGCGGGCCACGCCGCCCGCGTGGGTCACCGGGTATTCTGCCCCGCCGGCCGTGCGGGTGACCAGAGAGGGCCGCTGTCGGCCCGCTCGCCCGGCCGGGGGTCCCGTTGACCGGACCCGCCGGCCGTCACGGAAGCCCCGGCCGGTGCTGCCCACCGGGCAGCGCAGCGTCAGAACTTCGGGGCGTCCGGCGCTTCGAGCAGGCCGAGCCGCAGCGCCGTCATGAGCGCCTGCGCCCGGTTGGCCGCGCCCAGCTTCTCGTAGAGCTTCGAGATGTGGGTCTTGGCCGTTGACTCGCTGACGAAGAGCTGCTTGGCGATGCCGGCCACGCTCATCCCGTCGGCGAGCAGCCGCAGCACCTGACCCTCGCGGGGGGAGAGCTGCGGGCCGGACGGCGCGAGCCGCCGCTTCATCGCCTCGGCCAGGTCGGCCGCGGTGAACGCACTCGGCGAGGAAGCGGCGTGCCGGGCGGCGGCCACCACCTCGTCGGCCGGGGCCGTCTTCGGCACGAACGCGCTCGCGCCGGCCTCCAACGCGCCGAAGAGCTGGTCGTCGCCGGCGTACATGGTGAGCACGACGATGCCCATCGACGCGCTCGACTTGCGGAGCGCGCGGGTGGCCTCCAGGCCGCTGCCGTCGGGCAGCCGCAGATCCATGATCACCACGTCGGGCTGGAGCGCGCCGGCCTGCCGGACCCCCTCCGCCGCCGTGGCGGCCTCACCGACGACCTCGAACTGCCGGTCCCGCTCGAAGGCGTGCCGCAGTCCCTTGCGGATCAGATCGTGATCGTCGACAAGGAGGACCTTGGTGCGGGTCGCCGGTGTCGGGCTTGTGGTCATCCTCGGGTTACTCCCCTTCTGCTGCTGCGGCGTTGCCGCGCACCCTATCGCGCCGGGGCGAGGAGCCGAGAACCACCGCCACGGTCGTGCCGCTGGGTTGGCGCGGCCTGATCTCCAACCGGCCCCGGATACGTTCCGCCCTCTCGGCCATGATCGCAAGCCCGTAGTGACCGTCCGTGCGCTGGTCACCGATGCCGTGACCGTCATCCGACACTTCGATTTGAGCGTACGGGGGGTCCACCTCGCAGGTGACCCACAGGTTGGACGCCCCGGCGTGCTTGCGAGCGTTGGTGACCGCCTCCTGGGCGATGCGCAACAGTTCGGCCTCGGTGGCGGCGGGCAACCGCGCGGTGGACTCGTCCAGCGACAGGTGCACCCGCAGCCCGCCGGACGCGCCGACGGTGCGCGCGTACTCGGCGATGGCGGCGGCCAGGCCGCCGTGCCGGTCCACCTCGCTGCGCAGCTCGAACAGGCTCAGCCGCAGCTCGGTGATGACCCGGGTCACCTCGCCACGCAGGGTGCGCAGCGCCTCGGCGGTTTCCACCGGGTCCTCGTCGACATAGGCGAGGGCGTTGTCGATGCCGTACCCGACCATGACCAGTTCCTGGGCGACCCCGTCGTGGATCTCCCGGGCCAGCCGCTGCCGCTCCTCGTTGGTGGCCAGCGAGCGCACCTCGTCGAAGAGCAGCGCGGCCTCCAGCCGCAGCGCCGCCGGGCGGGTCAGCGCGGTCACCCGGGACACGACCGGCGGCGGGTACGCCTGCGCGACGTCCGCCTCCATGACCAGCATGCCGACCGTGCGGACCCCGGCGACCAGCGGCACGATCAGAGCGGAGACGTCGCCGCCGGCGTGCGAGCGGGCCTGCGAGCGATTCGCGGTCTGCGGCTGCTGGCTGGCCCAGGCGTCGGCGATCGCCGAGTCGGCGTCGAGCGTCGTCTCCCAGTCGATCCGGTCCACGCCCACCTGGGCGAGCACCACCAGCCGGCCGCCGCCGCTGGCGGAGAGCACCGCAGCCCGCTCGGCCCGGGCCACGGTGCGCAGCTCCTCCAGCAGGTGCTCGGAGATGCCCCCCGGGTCGAGGGTCGCCCCGGGCAACTGCCGGGCCACCGTGCGGAGCTGGGTCAGCAGCCGGGTCGCCTCGGCGTACGGCTGGGGCTTGCCCTCGCCGCGCACCCGCATCACCCGGTGCAGGGTGCCGGCGGTGTAGAGGCCCAGGCCGGCGAGGATCAGCCACTGGGCGCAGACCGCGAGGTAACCCGGCTGGCCGAGCTGCCGGCCGCCGTCGACCTGGGTGAGGGCGGCGCTGATCAGCAGGGTGGTGGCGGCGACGGCGAGCAGCGACGCGCCCTCGCGGAACCGGCGGCGCAGCGCGGTCACGGTCACCGGGACGGCGAGGTACGGCAGCACGGCCGACGCGCCGAGGCCGCCGATCGTGCCGTTGATGGTGGTGACCGCGGCGACCTGGCTCGCGGCCAGCCCCAGCACCACCACCTCGGCGAAGCGACTGAGCGGGCCGAGCAGCCGGTGCTGTGGGGCGAGGGCGGCGGGCAGCCCGGCGAGGCCGAGCAGGGCGATCCAGCAGAGCTGGCCGGCGTCGCGGGTGGCGAAGAGGGTGAGGGTGGCGACCAGCGCGAGAATGACCACGCGCGCGGCGGTGGCGAGCGGCTGCGTCGGCGGCCGGACGGGTGTCGAGGAGTCGGGCACGTGACGGATCGTAGTCAGCGCCGGTAGATGTCGGCGATCTCCGCCGCGTACGTGGAGTGCACGACCTGCCGCTTGACCTTCAGCGACGGGGTGAGCTCTCCGGTGGCCTCGGTGAAGTCCCGCGGCAGAATCCGGAACACCTTGATCGCCTCGGCCTTGGAGACGGCCTCGTTGGCCTGGTCGATCGCGCCCTGCACCTCGGCGCGCAGCGCCTCGTCGTCGCGCAGCTCGTCGACGGCGGTGGCCCCGGGACGCCCGTGGGCGGCCAGCCACTTCGGCAGTGCCTCCTCGTCGATGGTGACCAGCGCGGCGATGAACGGCTGCCGGTCGCCGACGACGACGCACTGGCTGATCAGCGGGTGCGCCCGGACCTGGTCCTCCAGCACCGCCGGGGCGACGTTCTTGCCGCCGGCGGTCACGATGATCTCCTTCTTGCGGCCGGTGATGCTGAGGAAGCCGTCGGTGTCGAGCTGCCCGAGGTCGCCGGTGCGGAACCAGCCGTCCGGGCTGAGCGCCTCGGCGGTGGCCGTCTCGTTGCGCCAGTACCCCTGGAAGATCAGGTTGCCGGAGATCAGGATCTCGCCGTCGTCGTCGATCCGGATGGTCACGCCGGGCAGCGGTCGGCCGACGGTGCCGATCTTCGTGGCGTCGGGCAGGTTCACGGAGGCGGCGGGGGAGGTCTCGGTCAGCCCGTACCCCTCACAGATGGTCACCCCGATGCCGCGGAAGAAGTGCCCGAGCCGGGCACCGAGCGGCGCGCCGCCGGAGATCGCGTCACGGCACCGGCCCCCGAGGGCGGCCCGCAGCTTGCGGTAGACCAGCTTGTCGAAGACCGCGTGCTGGGCGCGTAGCGCCAGGCCCGGCCCGCCCGGCTTCTCCAACGCCTCGCTGTAGGCCACGGCGACCTGCTCCGCCCGGTCGAAGATCCTGCCTTTGCCGTCGGCCTCGGCCTTCTGCCGGGCCCCGTTGTAGACCTTTTCGAAGACCCGGGGCACCGACAGCACGAAGGTCGGCCGGAACGCCTGGAGCTCGCCGACCAGGTTCTTGGTGTCGGTGCAGTGCGCCATGGTGGCCCGGGCCTGCACCACGCCGATCTGGATGAGCCGGGCGAAGGAGTGCGCGAGGGGGAGGAACAGCAGGGTCGACGCGCCCGGGCGCAGGAAGAGGTTCGGCAGCGCCGGCACGGCGTTGGCGATGTCGGCGTACATGTTGCGGTGGGTCAGCACGCAGCCCTTGGGACGGCCGGTGGTGCCGCTGGTGTAGATGATGGTGGCGATGTCGTCGGCCTGCACCGCCGAGCGCCGCCGGTCGATCTCGGCGGGGTGTACCGAGGCCCCGGCGGCGACCAGCTCGTCGACCGCGCCCAGCTCGATCTGCCAGATGTCGACCAGCGCGGGGAGCCGGTCGCGGATGCCCGCGACGAGGGTGGCGTGCGTGGTCGTCTCGACCACGGCGGCGACCGCGCCGGAGTCGGCCAGGATCCAGGCGGCCTGCTCGGCGCTGGAGGTTTCGTAGATCGGCACGGTGACCGCGCCGGCCGCCCAGATGGCGTAGTCGAACAGCGTCCACTCGTACCGGGTGCGGCTCATCAGGGCGACCCGGTCGCCGGGGGAGACGCCGGCGGCGACCAGCCCGCGGGCCACCGCGACCACCTCGTCGCGGAACTGCCGGCAGGTCACCTCGGCCCAACCCGAGCCCGTCGCGTCGGCCGAGTCGACGGGCCGGGCGAACTGGACGGCCTGCGGCGCGGCCTCGGCATTGGCCCAGACCGGGTCGGTCAGGTTGGCCGAGTCGCCGATGGTGACGATCGGCGGAACGGAGAACTCGCGCACCTGCACTCCCTCGTGCTCGCACTGGCCGGGCGGGCCGGGGCCCGAACGGGCCGGTCGTGTCGAAACCTACCCGCCCGCCCAGGTGGGTGCGGTAGGCAGGTTGGCGGGTAGCCTCCCCCCATGGCGGACTCCTCCACCCAGTCGATCATCATCGGCGCGTCACCGGACCGGGTGGCGGCGGTCATCTGCGACTTCGCGCGCTACCCCGAGTGGACCGAGGCGGTGCGCCGGACCGAGGTCGTCGAGGAATACGAGGACGGCTACGCCAGCCAGGTCCGCTTCACGATCGACGCCGGGGTGCTGACCGACGAGTACGTGCTGGCCTACGAGTACGCCGAGGACCTGACCCGCGTCGAGTGGCACCTGGTGGCGCCGTCGAAGATGCAGCGCTGTCAAAGCGGCTCGTACGACCTGGTCGGCAATCCCGACGGCACGACCACGGTGACCTACACCCTGGAGGTGGAGCTCTCCGTGGGCATGCTCGGCATGTTTCGCCGCAAGGCCGAGAAAATGATCATGGATGCGGCGTTGAAGCAGCTCAAGCGCCGGGTAGAAGACACCGGTGCGGCGCGGTGACGCGACCGGCTGCGGCGCGCCCGGCACGGTAGAGGAGCCGAACATGGGGGGTACGGATCCGGGTTCGGCCCGGGAAGAGGCGGAGCGGCTGGTGGCCACGGTGCTCGCGGCGGCCCGGCTGGCCGCCGCGGGTGCCGGGTCCGGTGGTGGTTCCGGGGCGGGGCCGTTCGGTCAGCTCGGTGGGATCGTGTCGAGTGTCCTCGGTCACAGCGCTGGCGGCTCCGGTGCGGCGCGGCCAGCCGGCGGCGCCCATTTCGCCACCGGTGCGGCCGAATGCTGCATCTGCCCGGTGTGCCGCGGTATAGCGGCGTTGCGCGACCCGAGTCCGGAATTCGCCGAGCGGCTCGCCACGGGAGCCGGTGATCTGGCGGCCGGGGTCGCCAGCCTGCTGCGCGCGTTCGCCTCGGCCGGCGAGCCCGCCACGGGGCCCGGGAAGCCGGGCGACGCCGCCGCGCCCCCGCCCCGCCCGGCGGCTGACCAGGGGCCCAGCGATCACGTGTGGCGCGAGGCCACCCGTACCGGGCATGATTCTCAGCCGGCGCCGGATGAGGACGTGTGGTCCGCCGCGACCCGGGGGGAGGGTCCGGGCGTTCCGGCCGCCGCCGTGCCGCCCGCCGACGACGCCGGGCTGAACGCGCCGCGGGCTCCCCGGCCGCCGGCCGGCCGACCCGTGGTGCCCGCCTCGCGGGCCTCCGGTGGCGCGGACGAGGACGCACCAGGCGACGGGGCCTGACCACCGGACATCCCGACCCACCGGCGCGGCGGTTCGCCGTGACGGTGCCGGGCAGCACAGCAGAGGGGAGTGGCAGCGGTGACGCTGACCATCGGAGTCGACGTCGGTGGCACGAAGGTGGCCGGCGGTGTCGTTGACGACACCGGCAACGTACTCGTGCAGGCTCGCCGGGACACCCCCGCCGACAACGTGGGCATGACCCGCGACGTCATCATCGAGGTGGTCACCGAACTCGCCACCGGCCGGCAGGTCGACGCCGTCGGCATCGGCGCGGCAGGCTGGATCGACGCCGTCCGTTCCACCGTCCTCTTCGCACCCAACCTGGCCTGGCGCGACGAGCCCCTGCGCGAGTACGTCGGCAAGGCCACCGGCCTGCCGGTGATCGTCGAGAACGACGGCAACGTCGCCGCCTGGGCCGAGTTCCGCTACGGCGCGGCCCGGCACGCCGACGACTCCATGGTCATGTTCACCATCGGCACCGGCGTCGGCGGTGGCATCGTGCTCGGCGGCGAGCTGGTACGCGGCGCCCACGGTATCGCCGCCGAACTGGGCCACATGCTCACCGTCCCCGACGGCCACCAGTGCGGCTGCGGCCGGCTCGGCTGCATCGAGCAGTACGCCAGCGGCAGCGCACTGGTCCGCTTCGCCCGCGCCGCCGCCCGGCAGGAGCCGCACCGGGCCGTCGCCCTGCTCAAGCTGGCCGGCGGCGAGGCCGAGGCGATCACCGGCCCGATGGTGACCGCCGCCGCGCAGGGCGGCGACCCCGTCTCCGCCGAGGCGTTCGCGCAGGTCGGGCGCTGGCTCGGCACCAGCCTCGCCGACATGGCGCAGATCCTCGACCCGCAGGTCCTCGTCGTCGGCGGTGGCGTCGTCGAGGCGGGCGACCTGCTGCTCGGCCCGACCCGGCGGTCCTTCACCGACGCGCTGGCCCAGCGCAGCCGGCTCCCCGTCGCCAAGGTGCGCCCCGCCGAGCTGGGCAACACCGCCGGCGTGATCGGCGCCGCCGACCTGGCCCGTCGGCTGTAGGGGCGGGCCGGGTGGTCGAGGCTCGCGAGCATCCGGGCGGCGTGCCGCTGCGCGTCGTGTCGTACAACGTGCACAGCCAGCGCGACGACACGGCCGCGCTGGCGGCGGTGGTCCGCGCGGTCGCCCCCGACGTGGTGATCGTGCAGGAGGCGCCCCGACGGTTCCGGTGGCGGCAGAAGTGCGCGTCGTTGGCCGAGTCGTTCGGGCTGGTCGTCGCCGACGGCGGCCTGCCGTCGCTGGGCAACCTGCTGCTGACCAGCCTGCGGGTGCGGGTGCTGGTCACCCGCTGCCAGCGCTACCCGCTGACCCCGGGCCGGCACATGCGTGGCGCCGCGTACGCCGACTGCCGGGTCGGCGGGGCCCGGTTCCTGCTGGCCGGGTCGCACCTGTCCACCGACCCGGCCGAGCGCCCCGCGCAGGCGGCGGCGTTCAAGCGGGAACTGGCCGCCGCCGACCTGCCCGTGGTGGCCGGGGCCGACCTCAACGAGGGCCCGGACGGCGCGGCCTGGGCGACCGTGGGCCAGGGGCTGACCGACGCGGCGGTCGCGGCCGACCGCGCCGACCGGCTCACCTACTCCTGCGCGGACCCGCGCCGCCGCATCGACGCCGTCTTCGTCGACCCCCGGATCACGGTGGTCGACTACGACGTGGTGGACACCCCGCAGGCCCGCCGGGCCAGCGACCACTTCCCGATCGTGGTCGACCTGTTGCTGCCCGCGGCCGGCTGACCCACCCTCCAGGCCGGGCTGGACAAACCGGTCGGGTTACCGGAAGGATTTCGCAGCGACCCGGCGCTCATGCCGCGCATGAGGAGAATGATCCGGCACTCGTGCCGCACATAAGGAGATTCCGGTGTCCCCCTCCACCGACCCCGGCCGTCCCGAGCCGGACGCGACGACGCTCGCCCCGCCCGGGGACGCCCGACCGCTCTCCGACCGCGGCGACACGGTCTGCGTCATCGGCGCCGGAGCCAGTGGCCTGACCGCCGTGAAGAACCTGCGCGAGCACGGCTTCGGCGTCGACTGCTACGAGCGGGAGACTGGCATCGGCGGCGCGTGGAACTGGCGGCACGACCGCAGCCCCGTCTACGCCAGCACCCACCTGATCTCGTCACGGCCGTTCACCCAGTTCCCGGACTTCCCGATGCCCGACGACTGGCCGGACTACCCGCACCACAGTCAGCTGCTGGCGTACTTCGAGCGCTACGCCGACCACTTCGACCTGCGCCAGCACATCTGGTTCGGCACCGAGGTGATCCGGGTCGAGCCGGTCGACGGCGACCGCTGGGACGTCACCACCCGCAGCACCGGCGGGTACGGCCCCGAGCGCACCTCCCGGTACGCCGCCGTGGTCGTCGCCAACGGCCACAACTGGTCGCCGAAGCTGCCCCACTACGAGGGGCTGGAGGAGTTCCGGGGCGAGATCATGCACGCCTCGTCGTACAAGGACCCGGCGCAGCTGCGCGGCAAGCGGGTGCTGGTGGTCGGGGCCGGCAACACCGGCTGCGACATCGCCGTCGAGGCGGCCCAGCAGGCGTCCCGCTGCTGGCACTCCACCCGTCGCGGCTACTGGTACGTCCCCAAGTACGTTTTCGGCCGCCCCGCCGACCAGGTCAACGACAGCCTGATCGCGCTGCGGGTGCCGCTGCGCGTGCGGCAGTGGCTCTACCACCGGACGCTGCGGCTCACCGTCGGCGACCTGACCCGGTTCGGCCTGCCCCGGCCCGACCACCGGATCTACGAGACCCACCCGATCGCCAACAGCCAGCTCGTGTACTACGTCGGCCACGGCCAGATCACTCCCGTGCCGGACGTGGCCCGGTTCCACGCCAAGGCGGTGGAGCTCACCGACGGCCGCGAGATCGACCCGGATCTGGTCGTCTTCGCCACCGGATACCTGCCGCGCTTCGAGTTCCTCGACCCCAGGGTGCTCGGCGACACCGACGGGTCGGGCCGCCCCCGGCTGTGGCTCAACGCGTTCGCCCCCGGTCACCCGACCCTCGCCGTCGCCGGCCTGGTCCAGCCCGACTCGGGGATCTTCCCCCTGTCGCACTGGCAGACCGTCCTGTTCGCCCGGCTGCTCGCGTTGCGCCTGCGCCGGCCGGACCGGGCCGCCGCGTTCGCGCAGCGGGTCGCGGCCGGGGTCGGCGAGCGGTACTCGGGCAGGGTCAAGGACAGCAGCCGGCACTGGTTCGAGGTGGGCCACGCCGACTACCTGCGCGCCGTCCAGCGCGCCATGGACGAGCTGGAGGAGAAGTGAGCCAGCAGCAACGGGTGCGGATCATGCGCGGTCGGGAGTGGGCCCGGCCGGTCCGTCCGGCCCGCCGCGAGGTGCTCAGCGCGCTCCCCGAGGTGGAACGGGGCCGCCCGCCGCTGCTGTTCGTGCCCGGCTTCGGGCACGGCGCGTGGGCGTTCGCGGAGCACTGGCTCTCCCACGCCGCCGGTCGCGGCTTCCCGGCGTACGCGCTGAGCCTGCGCGGGCACGGCGGCAGCGAGCCGGCGCCGGAGGCGACGCTGCGGGCGTACGCCCATGACGTGACGCAGGTGGCGGTGGGCCTGCCGCGCCAGGCGGTGCTGGTGGGGCACGGCGCCGGGGCCCTGGTGGTCCGGCACGCCCTGGCCCGGTACCCGGCGCGGGCTGCGGTGCTGGTCGCCCCGGTGCTCGGCGACTGGGCGACGCTCGGCACGGCGCTGCGCCGCAACCCCGGCGGCACCCTACCGGCGTTCGTCGGCGGGGGGTTACGGCTGAGCCGCCGGCAGCTTTTCAGCCGCGAGCTGCCCGACGCCGAGGCCCGCCGGTACGCCGCCCGGCTCGGCCGGGCCGGCCGGCGCGCCCAGTGGCAGCTGTTGACCCACCACGACCCGGAGCCGGCCGTGGGTGACCCGCCCGTGCTGGTGCTGGGCAGCCCCGACGACCGGGTGGTCCCGCCGGCCGCGCTGACCCGGGCCGCCCGGCGGCACGGCGGTGCCCCGCTGCTCTTCCCCGGGATGGGGCACGACCTGATGCTCGACGCCCGCTGGCAGGAGCCGATCGACGCGATCCTGGACTGGCTGGAGAAGAAACACCCCTGACCGGGGCCGGCGCGACCCGGAGCGCGGGCCGCGCCGGCGTGCCCGACGTCAGCCGGTCGGGGCGAGGTGGGTCAGCAGCGACCCGCCGTCGTCGAGGGCGCTGAGGTAGGAGCGGGCCCAGGCCCGAATGTCGTTGCGGTGCAGGTGCTCGCGCATCGCCCGCATCCGCGGTGTGACGTCGGCCGGGTCGGCCTGGAGGGCGGAGAGCAGCCCCTGCTTGAGCCCCTCCAGGTCGTGCGGGTTGACCAGGTACGCCTGCGGCAGCTCGGCCGCCGCCCCGGCGAACTCGCTGAGCAGCAGCGACCCCGTGTCGTCCACCCGGGCCGCCACGTACTCCTTGGCGACCAGGTTCATCCCGTCGCGCAGCGGAGTCACCGCCATCACGTCGGCGATCCGGTACAGCGCCGCCAGTTCGACCCGGTCGAACGGCTGGGTGAGGTAGTGGATGGCCGGCTCGCCGACCCGGCCGAACTCGCCGTTGATCCGCCCCACCTCGCGCTCGACCCGGTCGCGGAGGATCTGGTACTGGGTGACCCGTTCCCTGCTGGGCACCGCCACCTGCACCAGCACCGTGTCGCGCACCTTGACGTGCCCGCTGGCCAGCAGCTCGCTGTACGCCTTGAGCCGCTGCTCGATGCCCTTGGTGTAGTCCATCCGGTCGACGCTGAGGATGACGTGGTCGGGGTCGCCGAGGTCGCGGCGCAGCCGCTGCGCCCGCGCGACCACGTCGGGGCGGGCCGCGAGGGCGGCCATCTCGGCGGTGTCGATGGAGACCGGGAACGCTCCGATGCGGACCACCCGGCCGTCCACGCCGATCCGCCGGTCGGTCGCCGGCAGCTCCAGCACCTTGGCCACGAGCTGGGCGAAGTTGTGCGCGGCCTGGGCGCGCTGGAAGCCGATCAGGTCGGCGCCGAGGATGCCGCGCAGCAGCTCGGCCCGGCGGGGGAGCTGCATGAACAGCTCCGGCGGCGGGAACGGCACGTGCAGGAAGAAGCCGATCCGCAGGTCCGGGCGCAGTTCGCGGAGCAGGCCGGGCACCAGTTGCAGGTGGTAGTCCTGCACCCAGACCACCGCACCCTGCTCGGCCACCTCGGCGGTCGCCTCGGCGAACCGCTGGTTGACCCGCTGGTACGACTCCCACCAGCGGCGGTGGTACTCCGGCTGCTCGACCGCGTCGTGGTAGAGCGGCCACAGGGTCGAGTTGGCGAAGCCTTCGTAGTGGTCGCGGAAGTCCTCGCCGCTCAGCGGCACGGTGCGCATCCGTACGCTGCCGATGTCGGGCAGGCTCGGTGCCGGCCCGGTGCCGCCGGCCCAACCGACCCAGGTGGCCGGCGTGTGCCGCAGCAGGGGATGCAGGGCGCTTACCAGCCCACCGGGGCTGCGTCGCCACTCGCAGGCGCCGTCGGGCGCCACACTGTCGTCGATGGGCAGGCGGTTGGCCACCACCACGAGTGAACTCTGTCGCATCTCGGGCATTCCGATCAGCAGAGACCGACCACCGCGAGCAAGGAACAACCGGGCAGTCAGTGGGGGGAGTGACGTACAGCCGTATTCCTACTGACAGTAAGTTACACCACTGTTACGCCTCCCGCCGGGGGCGGTGCGCGTCCCGCAATTCGGGCATCCGCTGCCCGCCCTGGGGGACGCTGGGCGACGGAGCGTGAGCCGCGGGGCGTGGGTCAGACCCGGGCGCCGTCGTCCGGGTCGTCGTCGGAGTCGCCGGGGCGCAGCCGCCAGATCAGCGTCACGAAACCGGCGAGGACGCCGGTGAAGCCGAGCAGGGTCACCACGGAGGAATCCACCGGCAGCAGCGTCGGCTCCAGGAAGAGCACGAAGCCGACGACGATGGCCAGCACGCCGGCCACCGCGTACTTGGAGACGTGGGGCAGCGGCGGGGGCGGCGGCGGGGTGTAGCGCTCCTCCGCCTCGTCGGGCAGGTCGGCGCCGAAGGTGTCCAGTCCGTCCAGCAGGGACGGCTCGTCCTGCCGGCTCCCGCCGACCGAGACGCCCGAGACGTCGGCGGCCCACGGCAGCCGGCGTACGTCGGTGGCGGTGCCGCCCTCGTCCGCCCCGACCCGGCCGGTCGTGCCCGCCGGCCGCTCCTCGGGCCCGTCGTCGACGTCCTCGGCGGCGGGCCAGGGGTGCGCCCCGGCGGCCGGGGAGGTGTGGAAGCCGGCGACGATGCGGGCCCACTCGGCGTCGACATCGGGCTCGTCGCGGGCCGGCCCGGCCGGGGTCTCCTCGGCGAGCTGGGTGAGGTAGTCGCGCGCGGTCCCCAGGTGGGACCGGTCGACGTAGAGCCGGTCCACGGGGCGGGCCGGAACGGTGGTGGTGCGGGTGACCGGGTTCAGGTCGGCCGAGGGTTGCAGGTACGCGGCGATGCCGCCCGCGGCCAGCACGTCGAGCAGGTGTTCGCCCACGCGTGGATCCACGTCGCCGGCGACGGCATAGTCGCTCGCGTCGAGCCCGTTGTCCCGCCGTCCCCGGCGGGCCCTACCCGCTGACACCGGACATCCTCCCTCGCGCACCTTGCGGTGCGGTCGCCCCCGACGCCCCGCACGCCGTGCCCTGAATCGTGACACGTCAGGGGCCCCTTCCGGGAGTGCGTTGTGGCGCGCCGTACGAAGTCAGCGGCCCTGCCGCAGGTCGTGGCAGGGCCTCAATGTCGGTTTTTGCTTATCGCTTGCTAATAGGAGCCTCAGCCGGCAACGCGGCCCGGCCACCTGGCGATCGACTCCACCACCGCCCGGTGCTGGTCGACGGCCTGGCCCGCCGGTGCCGCTAGCCGTCGATCCCGGCGAGGCGGAGCAGGCCCGGCGCGCGGTTGCGGTCGGCGAACGCGCGTACCTCGGCCAGCACCTCGGCCGCGCCCGCCGGGTCCACCTCCTGCAGGGTGCGCACCGACAGCGCGGCGGCGAGCGCGTGGTCGGTGCGGTCGCCCATGTGCCGGTACTGCTCGGTCGCCGACCGGAACAGCTCGGCGGCGGCCCTGGCATCGCCGGCCGACCGGGCCAGCGCGGCCTCCGCCGCCTGCCCGGCGGCCCGCGCCCAGGGCGTCATCCGGGGCGCGCAGGTCAGCAGTCCGCGCACCCGCCGGGCCGCGTCCCCGCCGAGCACCACCGCGACGTGGCCGATCGCCGGCACCCACTCGGCGAACGGGATCTCCCGGGTCCGCCGCCAGTCCTCGTCCAGCTCGGCGAGCAGCCGCAGCGCCTCGGCCCCGCGCCCCTGCACGGCCCGGCACAGGGCGGCGTGGGCCAGCGTGGAGCGCAGCACCCGGTGGAAGCCGGACCGCCGCCCGGCGGCCACCGCCCGCTCCACCTGGTCCGGATCGTCGCCCCCGGGCGGGGCGTCGGCGCTCCCACCCGCCCAGGCTGCCAACGTCTGCGGGTCGCCGCGCAGCGCCCGCATCCAGCCGGACACCGCGACGATGTGCATGTCCCACTCGCCGGTCGGCCGGCGCGTCGACTCGGCCGCCAGCTCCGCCGCCGAACCCCAGTCCCCGGCGTAGTACGACCGGGCCCACTGGTCCTCGAAGCTCGCGGTGAGGCTGTGCTCGCCGCCGAGGTCCAGCGAGCGCTGCTCGTCCACCAGCCGGGCCGAGCCGACCAGGTCGCCCTCCTCCTGCAACGCCCAGGCCAGGTTGTGCACCGCCCGCCGGCGGCTGGCCAACCGCTCCACCCGGCAGTGCTCGGTGATCTCGACCAGCTCCGCGTACGCCTCGGGCACCCCGGACAGGTAGCGGGCCACCGCGAGGGTGATTCGGGCACTCGCGCTGACCTCCCGTAGCTGGAGCCGCTCGGCCAGCCCGGCCGCGGTCCGGGCCGCCGCGCACGCCGGCTCGGTCTCCGCGTTGAGCATGTGCACCCGGGCCAGCTCCAGCAGGGCGCTCGCCTTCTCCTCGCTGTCGGGCAGGTCGGTGTAGATGCCGATCGCCCGGTCCAGGCAGCGCAGCGTCTCGGCGCGGTCCGCCCGGCGCCAGGCGGCGGTGGCGAGCAGCGTCCAGGCACGGGCCGCTCCGGTCGGTTCGCCGGCCTCGGTCAGCCCGCCGGCCAGCCCGGCCAGCCGCGCCGCGCCGCCGTCGACCAGGAACGCGTCCCCGTCGCGGAAGAGGGCCAGCTCCGCGTCGAACAGCTCCAGGGTCGGCTCGGGCCCGCCGGGCAGGGCCAGCGCCCGCCCCACCAGGGTCGCGGCGGTGTCCAGCGCGTTCAGCTCGTACGCCCGGCGGGCCGCCCGGTGCAGCGCGGCCCGCGCCGCCGGAGCGTAGGGCGCGGTGTCCAGGCCGACGGTGCGGGCGATCTCGTGCGCCGTCCAGCGGTGGTTGGCCAGCACCTCGACCAGGTCCTGCTGCCGGCCGTCGGTGACCTGCTCCAGCCAGTCGGCGGTGCGCTGGTGGCGCAGCACCCGCTCGGCCCGGGGCAGCCGCTGGTAGCACACGTCGCGCACCAGGATGTGCCGGAAGCGGTACTCGGGCTGGCCCGGCATCGTCGAGCTGGGCTGCTCGTACACCAAATCCCGCCGTTGCAGCCGGCCCAGCGCCCGCTCCACCCACCGCACGGGCCGGCCCAGCGCGGTGGCCACCGGCCCCGGCCAGAACTGCACGCCGACGACGGCGGCGGCCTGGAGCACGGCCCGGTCGGCCGGGTCGAGCAGGTCGAGTCGGTTGGCGATGACCGCCTGCACCGTGCGCGGCATCTCCGGCGGGCGGGCCGGGTCGGCCCGCCCGGAGGCGTCGAGCCGCCCGCCGTCGAGCAGCATCCGGGCGTACTCCTGGGCGTATAGCGGGTTGCCGTCGGCGAACTCGATCAGCGGCCCCCGGGAGGCCGGCAGCAGCGCGGACTGCCCGAGCAGCAGCGAGTAGAGGGTGTCGATGTCGGAGTCGTGCATCGGCGGCACCGAGATCGACATCACCCCGCTGATCGTCCCCGTCCAGGCCGGGTGCCGCTCCCGCAGCTCCGGCCGCGCGGTGGCCAGCACCAGCAGCGGCACGCCCCGGGCCGCCGCGCCGAGCTGCTCGACGAAGGCGAGCATCGCCTGGTCGGCCCAGTGCATGTCCTCGAACACCAGCACCGTAGGCCCGGTCCCGGCCAGGGCGAGCAGGAACCGCCGCCAGGACGACTCGGTCTCGCCCGGGGTGAGCCGCTCGCCGGGCAGGCCGATGAGCGGGCCGAGCGAGTCGGCCAGCCGCACGGCGTGCTGGTCGGCCAGCCGGCCCAACCGCTGCCGCAGCCGGTCGCCGAGCGCCGCCGGGTCGTCGACGTTCGACACGCCGACCCAGCTCCTCACGATGTCGGCGAGCGCGGCGTACGTGACGTTCTCGCCAAATGGCGGGCACTGCCCGACCAGCCAGGTGATCGGCGGCCCGGGCAGGCTGGCGGCGTACCGGGCCAGCTCCCGCAGCAGCCGGCTCTTGCCCACCCCCGCCGAGCCGAAGACGGTGACGAGCTGGGAGGTACGCTCGGTCACCGTCCGGTGCAGGGCGTTGACCAGCAGGCCGCGCTCGTGCTCCCGGTTCACCATCGGGGTCAGCTCGGCGGTGCTCAGGTCCCGCTGCGGTAGCGCGCGCACGGCCAGCCAGATCCGGCTGACCGCGGAGCGGCCCCGCAGCGTCACCGGCGGCTGGTCGGTGTACTCCATGTCGTGCCGGGTCGCCGCCCAGGTGCTCTCGTCGACGACCACGCCGCCCGAGGGCGCGAGCGACTGCAACCGTGAGGCGGTGTTGACCACGTCGCCGGTGACGAAACCCTGCCCGCCGTCGCGGGCGGCGGACAGGTCGACCAGCGCCTCGCCGGTGGCGATGCCGACCCGGAAGCCGAGCGGCGGGTGCGGGCCGGCCGGCTGGCGGGCCAGGTTCCGTTGCAGCTCCAGCCCCGCCCGTACGCAGCGCAGCGCGTCGTTGTCGGTGGCCACGGGGGCCCCGAACAGCGCCATCACCGCGTCGCCGATGTACTTCTCGACCACCCCGCCGTACTGGTGCACCAGCCGCCGGACCGTGGCGAAGTAGGTCTGCTGGAGGCTGCGGGCCTGCTCCGGGTCGGCTCGCTCGGCGTACGTCGTGAAGTCGACGATGTCGACGAACAGGACGCTGACCTGGCGGCGGTCCTCCTGCACCACCACCGGACGGTCCCGCAGTGGCTGGCCGCAACTGGTGCAGAAGTTGGCCTCCGCGCTGTTGGCGTGCCCGCAGCGTGCGCAGGCACGGGTCAGAGCCTGCCCGCACCCGCCGCAGAAGCGGTCGTCCGGACCGGCTTCGCGTGAGCAGTGTCCACACTTGAGGTCGATGGTCGGCTCCGTAGCGCGAGGTGGGCCCAGTATCGCCCCAGGCGGCAGAGTCGGCTACCCGATATGCAGGCGGATCGTGCGCCCGACCGGGCCAGACTAACCTTCCGCTCAGGACATGAACGCCAGGAGAGTGCCGTGCACGTACGACTGTCTGCCGTGTGGACGGATCCGCGAGGCACCGTGTGGGCCCCGGGCGACACGGTCGAGGTCGACGCCGTCACTCTCGCCGCATTGGAGGAGCAGGGCATGGTAGAGACGCCGGACGGTCAGGGCAGCGCCCCCGACCAGGTCAGTACGAAGATCACGAGGACGACCAAGCCGATCGAACCGACGAAGATCGGCCCCGGCCCGAGCGCGCCGCCGGCGGACGAGCCGGACAAGTGATCAACCGGTGAACGGGCCGGCGGGCAGCCCCGCCGGCCCCCGTTCGCACCCGTGCCGACCTGCGCGCCCGGTGCCAGCCCGCGCCCGGTGCCAGCCCGCGCCCGTCCCGGCCCGCGCCCCGTGCGGGGCGCGGCGGTTGGCGGCTGAGCCGACGGAACAGTTTGCGCGTCAGCGGTCGCTCATGCCGGCGCGTCGGCGCAGCGCCGCCACGTCGGTGACCACGATCCGGCGGCCCTCCGTGCGCAGCCACCCCCGGCTGGCGAAGGAGCCGATCGCCTGGTTGACGCTCTGCCGGGAGCCCCCGGCCATCTCGGCGAGCTGGCTCTGGTTCAGCTCTATGGTGATCATCGGGGCCTGGCTCTCGCCAGCCAGCCGGACCAGCGTCTTGGCAACCCGCCCGGGCAGGTCGAGGAAGACGTGGTCGGCGTTCTGCTCGGTCAGCCGGCGGATCAGCCCGCCGAGCGATCGCATCACCGCGTCGAGGATGCGCGGGTTGGAGTGCACCAGATCCATGAACGCCGCCCGGGACAGCGCGAGGGCGGAGCAGTCCTCGATCGCCTCGGCCGACGCCGAACGGGTGGAGGCGTCGAGCAGGGAGACCTCGCCGAGCACGTCCGGGGGGCGGATCACCGACAACACGGCCCGCTCGCCGGTCGGCGCGGTGCGGAACACGGCCACCGCGCCCCGGCGCAGCACGATCAGGGACTCGCCGGGGTCGTTCTCGACGAAGAGCAACTGGCCCTTGCGGTACGTGCGCGGCACCGCCGCCGCGATCACCCGTTGCCGGGCCTCCGGCTCGAGGCCGGCGAACATCTCGACACCCGTGAGCGCGTCACCCGGCTCCGGCAGGCGCATCTCCACGGCCCAACCCCTCCCCGGTATAAGGACCTCAACTCGCGGCCGGATGAACCTGACATCACATCCCGGCGCGAGGTCGCGAACCGGTTCGGTGTCCGGTAGCGGCACTCATCAGATCATGACGGCCCAGTTGCCCGCTGTACACCCCCGGCGACACTTCCGTAACAGTCCCGAGCTGCGGCGAAGGAGCGGCGCGACGTGCGCGACCCCGGCCTCCGGTGGGTGTCGCCGGTGCGCGAGGATGGCGGGCGATGGTATACCGCTACTTCTACGACTGCGAGTTCATCGAGGACGGGCGCACCGTCGACCTCGTGTCGATCGGCGTCGTCGACGAAGACGGGCGCGAGTTCTACGCCGTCTCCACCGAGTTCGACGACTCCCGCGCCGTGCCCTGGGTGCGCCGCAACGTCCTGGACAGGCTCCCCTCGCCGGCCGACCGGGCCTGGCGGTCCCGGGAGCGGATCCGCGACGACCTCTACGACTTCCTCGTCGAGCCGATCCGGGGCCGGCCGGGCGAGCAGCTTGAGCTCTGGGCCTGGTACGCCGCGTACGACCACGTGGTCCTCGCCCAGCTCTGGGGGTCGATGCCGGGGCTGCCCCGGGAGATCCCCCGGTTCACCAAGGAGCTGCGTCAGCTCTGGGACGACCGGGGACGGCCACCCCTGCCGAACGCCGACGCGGCCCGGCACGACGCGCTGGTCGACGCCCGGCACAACCTCGCCCGCTGGCGCGCGATGACGGCCCACTGACCGGGCCCCTTCCACTTGGGGTGCGCGCCGCGCGGATCTGCATGCTGACCACCGTCGGGCTGGACGGTCGACTGGTCAGCGGGTGACCTTCTGGGCGGCGGGCGTCGCCCCGGGGTGCGCTGCCGGCGTATCGGCGCGGCGGCTACAGTTCGCAGTGACGGCCCGCCCCGGGCCGGCAACGGTGCCGATGGTCTGATCCGACACATATCCTGGGGCAAATCGGGCTTCACCTGATGCTCCAGGAGGATGAGCAGATCATGCGTATCGGCGTGCTCACCGGCGGCGGCGACTGCCCGGGTCTCAACGCGGTTATCCGGGCGGTGGTCCGCAAGGGCGTCGCCACCTACGGTCACGAGTTCGTGGGCTTCCAGGACGGGTGGCGGGGCCCGTTGGAGGGCCTGTCCAAGCCCCTCGGCATCGCGGAGGTGCGGGGCATCCTGCCGCGCGGCGGCACCATCCTCGGCTCCTCCCGCACCAACCCCTTCAAGATCGAGAACGGCGTCGAGCGGATCAAGGAGAACCTCGCCGCGCAGGGCGTGGACGCGCTGATCGCGATCGGCGGCGAGGACACCCTCGGCGTCGCCACCAAGCTGCACGAGCTGGGTGTCAACGTCGTCGGCGTGCCGAAGACGATCGACAACGACCTCGGCGCCACCGACTACACCTTCGGTTTCGACACCGCCGTCAACATCGCGATGGAGGCGATCGACCGGCTGCACACCACGGCCGAGAGCCACCACCGCACCCTGGTCGTCGAGGTCATGGGCCGGCACGCCGGCTGGATCGCCCTACACGCCGGCCTGGCCGGCGGCGCCAACGTGATCCTGCTGCCCGAGCGGCAGTTCGACGTCGAGCAGGTCGCCGGGTACGTCGAGAAGCGCTTTCAGCACCAGTACGCCCCGATCGTCGTGGTCGCCGAGGGCGCCCAGCCGCTCGACGGCCAGATGGTCCTGCACAACCAGGAGCTCGACGCTTTCGGCCACGTCCGCCTCGGCGGCATCGGCCAGTGGCTGGCCGAGCAGCTGGAGGCCAAGACCGGCAAGGAGGCGCGGACCGTCGTGCTGGGCCACATCCAGCGCGGTGGCACCCCGACCGCGTTCGACCGGGTGCTCGCCACCCGGCTCGGCCTCCAGGCGATCGACGCGGCCCACGAGGGCGACTGGGGCAAGATGGTCGCCATGCAGAGCACGAACATCGTCCGGGTGCCGCTGGCCGAGGCCACCCGCGAGCTGAAGACCGTGCCGCTGGAGCGGTACGAAGAGGCCGAGGTCTTCTTCGGTAGCTGACGCCAACGCGACGGGCGCGGCGGTTCCCCGGGGAGCCGCCGCGCCCGCCGCTCGGCCCCGCCGCACGGCGGGCGACGGAGGGGGTACGACCATGGCGGTGGGAGACCACACCGTTGCGGTGATCGGCGCGGGCAAGATCGGCGAGCTGGTGCTCTCCGGGCTGCTGCGCTCCGGCTGGCCGGTGGGGCGGCTACTGGCCACGGCCCGGCGGCCCATCCGGGCCGAGGAACTGGCCACCCGCTACGGCGTCCAGGTGGTCGACAACCTGACCGCCGTCGGCGAGGCCGACGTGCTGGCCGTTGCCGTGAAGCCGCAGGACGCCGCCGCCCTGCTCGACGAGATCGGGCCGAAGGTGCCCGCCGACAAGCTGGTCATCTCGCTCTGCGCCGGCCTGCCGACCAGCTTCTTCAACCGGCGGCTGCCCGAGGGCACCCCGGTGGTGCGGGTCATGACCAACACGCCGGCCCTGGTCGACCAGGCGATGAGCGCCATCTCGGCCGGCGCGCACGCCACCGGCGAGCACCTCGCCCTGGCCGAGGAGATGTTCACGCCGCTGGGCGCGACCGTCCGGGTACCCGAGTCCCAGCAGGACGCCGTGACCGCCCTGTCCGGTTCCGGGCCGGCGTACTTCTACCTGCTGGTCGAGGCGATGATCGACGCCGGCATCCTGCTCGGCCTGCCCCGCCAGGTCGCCCACGAGCTGATCGTGCAGACCGCGATCGGCTCGGCGGTCATGCTGCGCGACTCCGGCGAACACCCGGTCAAGCTGCGCGAGGCGGTCACCTCGCCCGCCGGCACCACCATCTCCGCCATCCGCGAGCTGGAGAACCACGGCGTGCGCGCGGCCATGCTCGCCGCCCTGGAGGCGGCCCGGGACCGTGCCCGGGAGTTGGCCGCCCAGTCCGAGTGAGGTCGAGCAAGGGTCGGGTTCCGCGAGATCCGGATCGGTCGCCCCTCGCTGGAACCGGTGTCGAAGTCGGCCCGGGTGCGGGCGTTGGCCGGTCGACACCCCTGCGCAAGACAAGACCTGTGCCCCATACTGGCGCGGTGTTCACACTCGCCCAGGCGCGTCACCTCGTGGCCACCCTGCAACCGCGCATCGGAGAGCTGATCCGGCTCCGGGCCGACCTCGCCGAGCTGCGCGCCGACCTCGCCGACGGCGGGCTGAGCCCGCTCGGCGGCCTCGCCGAGATCAAGGGCCTGGAGGCCCGGCTGCACGGTGTCGTGGACGAGCTGCACGAGCACGACATCCAGGTCAAGGGCATCGCCCCGGTGCTGCTGGACTTCCCCGGCGAGCGGGCCGGCCGTCCGGTGCTGTGGTGCTGGCTGGAGGGCGACACCGACGTGCGCTGGTACCACCGCGTCGAGTGCGGCTTCGCCGGCCGCCGCCCGGTGTGAAAGGAAGGGCACCTTATTGACGCCTACGGTAGAGAAGGGCGC